>CAZHIZ010000019.1:8188-11444 GCA_964532875.1 uncultured Caldithrix sp.
GGTTGGCGTTATTGACACTCTTCCAGCCCACCACATCGCCGGTTGCCTGCGATTTGGTGATTTTAAACGAATACTCGCTGGGCAAAGCATCATTCCATGGATTGTGTGCCGCGGTATCGCTGGCCCAGATGGCATAGGTGCCGTTCGCATCGTTGACACGATTCCAAAAGGCAGGCTCTCTGGTTTCCAGATCGCCATTAACCAAAAGGTTAGTTCCGGCCAAAACGAAGCCGGGTAACACCAACCAAAGCAATAAAATCAGGTAATTAAAGCGCTTCATAAGCACCCTCCTTTTAAGTTAAGGTTTGCTATTATTGATCTATTTCCCAATAGTGCAAAAGGGAAATCGTTTTGACATCAAAGAGCGAAAACTTTTAAGCAGACGTTTCGAAGATCGGGTCGCAGACACGACTGAAGGAAGAAAAAATCAGGACTCCGAATCGTTAAAGACGGCCGTGGATTCACGCACGATTAATTTAACGGGCACAATAATTTTTTTGGTGGTGCGCTTTTTTTGTTTCAGCATTTCACGCATCAACTGCATGGCTTCGATGCCCATATCGTATTTCGGCACGGAGACCGTCGTCAACGGAGGATTCTGGAACACGTCGCTTTCGATGTCATCAAAGCCTACCACGCTAATATCATCGGGAATCTTCAGGCCGCGTTCCTTCAAGCATTCCATGGCACCGATGGCCATGGCATCATTACAGGCAAAAATAGCGCTGAAAGAAACCCCGCGACTCATCAAGGTACAAACCGCTTTGTAGCCGCTTTCCTTCCCCGTGGTTTTTTCTTTGATCACTTCCAATTCCGGATTCAAAGGTATCCCATGCTGCTGCAAGGCACTTTGATAGCCCAAATATCGTTCCTTGATGCTGGGATGTTGCAGGTCTCCGGCCAGGAAAGCAATATTCCGATGTCCGAGATCGATTAAATGCCTGGTTGCCATCATTCCGCCACGGAGATTATCCATCAGAATAGCGGAAAATTCCCCTTCGGGCGGATAATAATCCACAAAAACAATGGGTAAATGATAACGCATTAATTTGGCCAAGAAGGCCTGAGGTACTTTACCGGCAATGATCAACCCGTCAACACTTTTTTGCGTAATAAAACGCGGCAGAAGATCGGAATTCTTAAAATCGGTTGGAATGGTTGCCAGCAAGACGAAATGGTCGGAATCGCGTGCCCCGAATTCCGTTCCTAAAAAAATACGGGTGTAAAACGGTTCCGTACGTAAAAAGTGGTCTTCGGTAAGAACGAATCCGATGTTGCCCGTGTACCGCATGACCAATCCGCGGGCCAGAGGGGAAGGCTGATAGTCCAAATCGTCGATTGCTTTTAAGACACGTTTTCGTGTTTCGGTGGAAATACGGGGATTGCCATGCAGGACAAGGGAGACGGTAGCAACGGAGACACCGGATTTTTTGGCGACATCTTTGATGGTAACTTTCATAAAAATGCCTCGGTTAAACGTTTTAACGGCATCAAAATATAAATTAAAGGGGATTGGATGTCAAATTTTTTTGAGTGTTTGCCGGTTTCTTATTGAATTATATTGATTTATGGCAAATACGGACAAGGCCGTATTTCGTCTCCATCCGGCGGTTTTTAAAGCTTTTTACCCATTTACAGAGATATGGCTATTTTTAGGTTAATCGTTTTAACGCAAATATTTCTACAGGAACAAATTAAGAATAATTTTTCAGGAACGTGTTGCTTACAAAGGCGTAACATGTAAATGTTAAAAGACAGCAGGGGTGATGCAGTCAGTTGTTTGAATTTGATTTTTAATTATTGTAATATTGTTTTTACACGAAATACAAAGGGAACACAATGGAATCGCATTTGGGACTTTTCACCGACAAGTACGAACTTTCCATGGCACAGGCTTATTTTAAGGGCGGCCGGACGCAATCGAAAGCCGTATTCGACTATTTCTTTCGCAACCTGCCTTTTCAAAACGGTTTTTTAATCTTTGCCGGATTACAGGATTTCCTCTTATTTTTACAGGATTTTACATTTAGTAAAGATGCTATTGATTTTTTACACCACGACCATTTCGATGACGATTTTTTGGACTATTTAAAAGACTTTCGCTTTAAAGGCACCATTTATGCCATGCGGGAAGGCGAAGTCGTTTTTCCTCATGAGCCTTTGATTCGAGTGGAAGGTACCCTAATCGAAACACAGATCATCGAAACATTGCTCTTGAATATCTTAAACTTCGAATCGCTGATTGCCACCAAGGCGGCTCGTGTTCGTTTGGCTGCCGGCGATCGCGCGGTGAGTGATTTCGGGTTGCGTCGGGCGCACGGTTTGGGTGGCATCCATGCCAGCAGAGCGGCCGTGATTGGCGGTTGCGATTCCACATCGAACGTGTTGGCTGCCTTCCGTTACGGTATTACGCCCGTGGGCACTATTGCCCATTCGTTTATTCAGAGCTTTCCCGATGAGCTTAGTGCCTTTCGGGAATATGCCAAATTTAATCCGGATACCTGTTTTTTGTTGGTCGATACCTACGACACACTCAACAGCGGCCTTCCCAATGCGATTACCGTGGCTAAAGAACTGGAACGTGCCGGCCATCGTTTGGTTGGCATTCGCATCGACAGCGGCGACTTGGCCTATCTTTCCAAAAAGGCCCGACAAATGTTAGATGAAGCCGGTTTGCAGTACGTCAAAATATCGGTTTCCAATCAGTTGGACGAACGGGTCATCAAAAGTTTGATCGAACAGGGCGCTCCGATTGACCTGTTTGGAGTGGGAACACGACTGATAACCGGTCAACCCGACTCGGCCCTCGACGGCGTTTACAAACTGGCCGTAGCCGACGGTCAACCGCGCATGAAAATCTCCGATAGTTTAAGCAAAACGACGCTCCCGGGGACGAAGAAAGTATTTCGCTATTTTAACGGCGACGGCGGATTTCAAGCGGATGCCATCGTTTTGGATGATGAAAACGAAATCGAATTTATTTACCATCCTTTTGAAAAAGAAAAACATTTCAGAGTTGCCGATTTGCACAAAGAAGAGCTGCTGCAAAAAGTGGTGGAAAACGGTGAAACGATTGTCCCTTTTAAAAGTGTTAACGATATTGCCCGATTCGTGCGCGAGCGCTTACGGCTTTTACCGCCGGAACACAAACGTTTCGAGTACCCGCATATTTACAAAGTGGGGATCAGTAAAAAGTTGCGCACTTTACGAGACGAAATCGTACGTCAACATTTAGGGGAGGATTTGGAAGAATGAA
>CAZHIZ010000019.1:11544-24342 GCA_964532875.1 uncultured Caldithrix sp.
GACTTTGCTCCCGGTTTAAATACGAACCCGGTAGAAGCCATCTTCCGCAAAGGGACCGATCCGAGTATCGATAGCTACAGCGCCTTTTTCGATAACGGTCGCCGGAAGAGTACGGCTCTGGGCGATTTTTTGCGCGGGCGAGGGGTCGATGAAGTGTATGTGGTCGGTTTAGCCGGCGAATTTTGTGTGAATTTTACCATTTTGGACGCGGTGGAGCTGGGATTTAAAACGTTTCTGATCGAAGACGGTACACGTCCCCTGGAGCAGGAAGCATTTGAGAAGGCCAAAGCAAACATGCGGGAAAAAGGCGTCCAAATTATGACGAGCAGCGCTATTCTCAATTCATGAAAAATCGCTGTCTTTTGGTGCACCTTTTAAGGTAAAGGAGAGCATTCCATGAAACAAGCGACGATAGCCAATGTAATCGTGGAAATTGTTCAGGGCAATATTGTGCAACAGCCGGACATCACGGCTATTGTCAATGCAGCCAACGCTTACCTTGCGCCTGGCGGCGGAGTAGCCGGAGCCATTCATCGTGCCGCTGGCCCAGGGCTTTACGAAGAGTGCAAACCCTTGGCACCTATTCGCACCGGCGAATGTGTCATCACCGGAGGGCATCAATTACCGAATCGGTACGTTATTCATTGTCTGGGGCCGGTGTACGGGCAGGACAAACCGGAAGATCGATTGTTGGCCGCCTGTTACGAACATGCGCTGGACCTTTGTGAAGAGAACGCTATCGACTCGGTAGCGTTCCCGGCTATTTCGGCCGGTATTTTCGGTTACCCTTTGCCGGAGGCGGCTCGTGTGGCATTGCAAACGGTAGCCTCAAAAGCTCCTTCTTTGAAAACTGTCAAGCGCGTACGATTTGTTTTGTTTGATGGCAAAACCTATCGAACTTTTGAAGACGTATTGAATGAGATTTTGACACAATCCCGGTCTGCGTAGGGCCTTGGGCTTACGTTAAGGGGAATTTTAGTATCTGGAAAATTATTTTTAGGAGAATTCCATGTTGCGTTTCGGGAAAATAGCCATAGGAATTGTTGGCATTCTGCTTTTTACTTCCGTTCTTTTTGCACAACACCAATTTTCAAAACGAAGGGACCTGATTCCTTTGAAAATTCGCTACCCCAAAGCACAATTTATCGATTTTACCCATCATTGGGATATTCCCAATTTAAGTGATCCCTTCAAAAGCAAAATCCCTACCATTCTCATTCCGCCGAACACGGAAAACGTAGCTTTGGGTCAGCCTGTTAGTGCCAGTGACGAACGGCTTTCCATCGGAGACCTTTCCATGCTCACGGACGGCGACAAAGAGGGCAGCGACGGGCATTATTTGGAATTGAACAGCGGGACACAATGGATTCAAGTGGACCTTGGCGCACCTTACGAAATTTTTGCCGTGGCTCTTTGGCATTACCATAAACAACCTCGCGTGTATTTTGATGTGGTGGTTCAAGCTTCGAATGATAAAAATTTCGACAGAGGCGTGGTAACATTGTTTAATAACGACAACGATGACAGTTCGTTTTTGGGCTACGGTAAAGATAAAAACTACGTGGAAACCTACAAAGGCAAACTGATTAACGCGCATCGGGTACACGCACGTTACATCCGTTGCTATTCCAACGGGAATAATCAGAATAATTTAAATCACTATGTGGAACTGGAGGTATTCGCTATTCCGCTTCCCTGATTTTGTTCCTGCTCTTTACGATTATTTAATACACGCGCCTTCCGTTTTTGAACGATTCTTTGGTGATTTTGGCTACCAGTCCGGCCAACAACAACAGGCCGATTAAATTGGGAAAAGCCATCAGTGCATTGGCCGTATCGCCTACATTCCAAACGATATCCAAATATTGGCCCTGCAAATTGGCACCGAGGAATAATAAAGCCACGTAAATCAACCGATATGGTTTTTTTATCTTAACCCCGGCGATGTATTCCAGACATTGCTCGCCGTAATAGGCCCAACCGATGAGTGTGGTGTAACCGAAAAGGAAAGAGGCAATAGCGATGATGGCACCGCCGAGACCATACGGGATGACCGTATTAAAGGCTGCTGCGGTTAAAGCGGTGCTGGAAAGCCCGCCGGCTTGCAGATCGTAACCTACTTTAGCGGCATATTCCACCACCTGATGGGGCAAATTTTGCACGGCCACAGGGCCTGCCCCCAAATGCAATCCGAGTGCAGGGGTAAAAAGCCACATACCGCTTAGGACGATGGTCAGGGTGGTCATGGTATTGACAACAATGGTATCGATAAAGGTACCGGTCATGGCGATCAAGCCGTTTTTGGCCGGATCGCTGGACTTGGAGGCGCTTTGGGCAATGGCGGCGGAACCCAGGCCGGATTCGTTGGAAAGCACGCCACGGCTGACGCCCAGACTCAAAGCTTTTTGCACGGAGGTACCGATTAAAGCACCTCCCAAAGCTCTGGGCGAAAAAGCGGAAACGAAAATAATTTCGAATGCCTGTAATAAATGGGAAATGTTGACAATAATTACGACCAAGGCGCCTAAGAAATAAAAGGCGATCATGCTAGGCACGAGTTTCTCGGCCACGGCACCGATGCGTTTAATACCGCCTAAAATAACCATACCGACCAAGAGCGTTAGAATGGTTCCGCTTAACAAGGGCGAAATACCGAACTGGGTTTTGAAGGCTAAAGCCATGGAATTGGACTGAGCCATATTCCCGGTACCGAACAGGGCGGCAAAAGCACCGCAAATGGCAAAAGCGGCGGCCAGATATTTGCTGAATTTCCCCTTTTTTAATCCGTAACGAATGTAGTACATGGGTCCACCGGCCATGGTACCGTCTTCGGCTACTTTGCGGAATTTAACGCCCAAAAAACCTTCGGCGTATTTGGTGGCCATTCCGAAAAAACCGGAAATCCACATCCACAAGGGGGCACCGGGGCCGCCGGTGGCAATGGCCGTAGCTACACCGGCAATATTGCCGTTTCCCACAGTGGCGGCCAGGGCGGTCATCAGAGCGGCAAACGGCGAAATATCGCCTTCGTCTTCGACCGCGTGGTCTTTTCCACGCGCACCTAAAAAGATAAGACGCAAGGCATTGCCCAGACGGCGCACTTGAATAGTTTTGGTAGCAATGGTAAGGACAATACCGGTGAGAACCAGTAGAGCAACCATCCAGTTGCCCCACATAAAATCGCGTACCTGAAAAGTAAGAGCCAAGAGTTTTTCCATGAATTGCATCGGAAAGCTTACCCCCTTGTTAAAACGAAAAGAAAAATATGAATCAAAGATAAACACATCCTGTTTGCGGAACGGGTGACATGGGCCGGGTTTAGTCTTCGGATTGATTGCTATCAATCCGAAGCCGCTGTTTGTAAACAGCGAGCAAGTCGTTTAAAACGGCAAAGCCGGTGGCGATGCCCCCTGCCCCTGGCCCCATAATGGTCACGTCATTCAGCGAATCCGTGCTTATGGTCACCGCATTCATAGCCCCCTTAACCTGGGCTAAAGGATGGCTATCCTTTAGCCTCTCCGGACGCACCGTTACTTCCACTCCCCGCTCGTTTTTGCTAATCCGCATGACTAATTTCCACACTCTGTTTTCCCGTCTAACTTTTTGCACATCGCTTCTTTTTAAATGGACAATCCCTTCCCGCCCAACTTGTTGCGGCGTTATTTTTATTCCAAAAACCGTCTGAGCCAAAATCACTGCTTTCGCCACCGCATCCCAGCCTTCCAAATCGGCCGAGGCATCCGCTTCCAGATAACCCAGTTTTTGCGCTTCGGCAACAGCTTGGTCATATTCCAGACCTTCTTCCATTCGCGTCAAAATGTAATTAGTCGATCCGTTCACAATCCCTTGAATTTCCCGAATTTCCAATCCCGCCAGATGAGAATGAATCAAATTAATCAAAGGTGTACCGGAAAGAACTGTACCTTCAAACTTTAATATCGTTCGATGCCGACGCGCCAGCGCTTGCAACTCCTTTAAATGCAAAGCGATCGGCCCCTTATTGGCCGTAACCACGGCTCGTCCTTTTTTAAGAGCCAGGCGGATATAATCGCTGGCCGGTTGCGCGCTTTGCAAATCGGTCACCGTCAGTTCCGTCATCACATCAAAATCCAGCCGTTCGATCAACTCCGCGGCCGATTTGTTGTGCACGACATAACCGCTCTGCCCAAATCCCTGCCCAGCATTTACCGAATGCAGGACCGCATTCAAATTCAACCCCGTTTTATCGACAAGCGCTCCCCAACGACGCGTTACAATACCGATTACCCGCACATCAAGATCGTGTACGCTTTGCAAATAGTCTTTTTTATTTACAAGCAAGCGGGCGAAGCCCTGCCCCACATGGCCAAAACCGATCATTAAAATTTTAACTTGCATTCCGCATGAACCCTGAATAAGTTAGTGCATTGTAAAATATTAAAAATTTGGCAAGCATTCAAATTTGCAGGGAATTATTAGGTGCCTGCGAGGTTGCATGATAAGAAAAGAGGCCATCCATGAATCGTACAATTTTAATCGTCCTTTTTTCTGTGGGAATTTTATTAACAACGGCCTGTCAACGTGAGACCAACCCGCTTTCCCTTCCCGTTTCATCATCACGAATAGCACTTACTCCGGCAGAAAATAAAGCGGTACAAGCAACCAACACCTTCGCCTTTGGCCTCTTTAAACAAATTGTCGCGGAAAAACCGGATTCCAATATTTTCTTTTCACCGTTCAGCATTTCCATGGCCTTGAGCATGGCCTTAAACGGCGCCAATGGGCAAACCTTTGAAACCATGCGCACTGTTCTTGGATTTGACGGACTTTCGCAGGATTCCATCAATTTCATTTTCGACAATTTGTATCGCCAGTTACAACAGTTAGATCCCGAGGTTACATTCCACATCGCCAATTCGATTTGGTACGATCATACTTTTACAGTGGAAAAACATTTCTTAAATGTTACCGGACACTATTTTCATGCACAAATACAATCATTGAATTTTGCAGACCCCTCTGCTGTCTGGCAAATAAATCATTGGGTTGACCAAAAAACAGATCATAAAATTACGAAAATTTTAGATCGCATTGCCAGAGACGAAGTACTGTTTTTAATCAATGCGCTCTATTTCAAAGGACTCTGGCATTACGAATTCAACCCCAAAGCAACCGAAAACGCTCCCTTTTATCCTGAACCGGGCAAACAAATCACATGTAAAATGATGCAAGGAACCATGCCCTTTGTGGCGACCTACAAACAGGAATACACCGCGGCGCAGTTAACTTATGGTAACGACATGTTTCGTATGGCTCTCATTATGCCTCAAAATTTAAATACCTTCTTAGAGTCATTTACCAAAGACCGCTGGCTGTTTTTGCTAAATGAATGCAAACCCGACAGCGGTTTACTTAACTTGCCCAAATTCAAATTCAGCTTCGGCCTGAACCTGAACCACATTTTAAAAGCAATGGGCATGGGCTTGGCTTTCGATCCGTCTCAAGCCGATTTTTCGCGCCTTACCCCGACAAAAGGCATCTACATTTCCCGCGTAGATCACAAGGCATTCATCAATGTGTACGAATCCGGAACCGAGGCAGCCGCAGTGACCAGCGTTGGATTTGGACGTACTTCGGTTCCACAGCCCAAAATTATCTTTAATCGACCTTTTATTTTTGTAATTTACGAAGAAAGCAGCGGAAGCATTTTATTTATGGGGCTGGTACATCAACCAGTGCTGGAATAACCGCATTTTATCGTGAACTAAAACACCGGGCCTTATTTGATTAACAAACATTTTCCGCTCAAAACCTTCTTTGGCGTAATAAGTCGATAAAAATAAAGACCGCTGGCATAGTTGGCGGCCTTCCAGAAAAAATCGTGCCGTCCGCTATTCAAGTATCCTTTAAAAACGCTTTCCAACTTGTGGCCCCTTAAATCAAAAACATCCAGTTCAACAAGAGTAGCTTCGGGCAGATAAAATGAAAAGCGAGTAACCGCATTAAAAGGATTGGGGTAATTTTGAAACAAAAAAGTTGTGCGGGGAGGTATCGGCGCCGACTCTAACGCGGTCTCCAGCCCGATGCCCGTGGCGTAAAGAATCTTTACGTTTTGATCTAAGGAATTGGAATAAATGTAAATCGAATCCACAAAATTACCTTTAAGTGAATCGCCGGCTCTTTTGCAAAGCGGGCAAAGGTCAGGAGCTTCAAAAACGAATAAAGCGGAATCCGCCGGAGGTATTTCCAGATGCAATAACGGAAGCGGATTGCGTGTTTGCCACATAACCTTGTAATAAATGGTACTATCCTTAAAATAAATGTGAAGAAGATAGGAATATTCTTTCTTTGCATGCAGACTATCGATGAGAAGCATTTCTTGTCCGACATTGTAAACGGTGATGGTATCACCTTCATAATGGGCGTTGACATCATTGGGAGGGAAAATAAGAATGGAATCCCGACTGGTTACCAATTGTTGGGCGCATAAAAGCGTAATTAAAAGAAGGGTCGTGCTTAAAGTTATTACAAAGCCTTTCATTTACTTACCTCCTCAGAAATTTTACCAACGACATTTACTCAATCAACGGCCCCACATATTTCAAGTGTGAAATACACCCTTTTTTACAATCACTGGCACCGAATCCGGGCACAACAACCTCTCCGTCCGTTTGCTGATTAACGGTGCATTCGTCTTCGTCAAAACGACGGACTTCCACAATTTTAACAGCCCGTTTGGTGGTTAAATAATCAATGTGCCAACGTTTGCTTTTGCGCTTTTTTAAGTGACGGGCTATTCGGGCTTCCATATTGCGTTTGGCGCTTCCGGTGTAAACGTAAATGCCGGACTTAAATTCCTGTTTACCCAGCGCTCCCACCCGAATCGTCAAATCCTTCTCTATGCGTAAAAACAACTGATACGTTTGAAAATGCGGTAAGTGTTTAATGAGTTAGCTCCCTGATAATCTGTTTATGCTGCGGAAATTGCCGCACCAGTTCTTCCCGATCCGCCAATTCGAAATCTGCAAAATCGAATCCCGGCGCAACGGTACAGCCCATTAACGTAAAACTATCCGCTTCTGCTACACGGGCTCCAAACCAACAACCGTGGGGAATCACCACCTGCAAGGCCTGATTTTGTTCCAATTGGCGGCCTAAAATCTTTTGCTCGATTCGACCGTCTGCAAAAAGCAGGATAATTTCCGCCGGACTCCCCAGATAAAAATGCCAGATTTCATCGGATTTCAAACGGTGCAAGGCTGAAGTTTGCTTACCGGACAATAGAAAATAAATTGATGTTCCGAAAACATGCGCCTTGGAAAACCGCGATGGCAAAGCTTCCCGTTCAATCGATTCGTTACTACGATAAACCTCGCGGTAATAACCTCCTTCGGGATGCGGTACAAGTTTTAATTTTTGAATCCAATAATCAATCTCGTCTTGCATGGTATGAATTCCGATTTATTTTTAATTAGAATAACAAGATTAGGGCATTAAGAACCGCTGCCGTCTTTATTGAAGTAAGAAATTGAGCTTTTTGCGAAATTCCTCCTGCGTAACAGCCAAATTCGCTTCTCTTAAGATTTTTTCCAATAAATCCACCGAAACGACTTTTTCTATTGCTTCCCTAAAAGCCAAAAACGGATTGTTTGCCGAATTTTATTTCCAAAACCGTGTAAATTCCTCTCTTCAAACCTTGCTGAAGACCTTATTGAAGCCCCTGTTGGAGGCCTCTTTCCATTCCTTTTTTCTCAGCTATGGTGAATACGGACATCGATTCTTTCCCCTTGAACCAAAATTCAAGGCAAATGATCTCGACACGATCCCCTGTTTTTTATGCCTGCGGAGTTTCTTCTTTCGGCTTTGGCCCTAAAATTTCTTTGACGTCTCCACTGTCAATATTTTCTTTCTCCAAAAGTCGCTGCGCCATTTGATCCAGTTTATCCCGTTTCTCCGTTAACAAGGCCAACACATCTTTGTAGCACGAATCGATAATTTCCATAACTTCTTCGTCAATCATCTCTTCCACCTTTTGCGAATGCGGCGCCAGCGTTGGCCCCTGACCCAGGAATTGACCTTGCGTTCCTTCTACCAAAGACAGATTGGGCAAGCGTTTGCTCATTCCGTAAACCACAATCATACTGCGCGCAATTTTACTTACCCGTTCAAGATCGTTGGAAGCACCGGTCGAAATTTCCCCGAACACCAACTGCTCCGCGGCCCGACCGCCTAAAAGGCCTTTAATCTTCCCTAACAATTCCTGACGCGACATTAAAAAGCGGTCTTCGGTCGGGGTTTGTAATGTGTAGCCCAATGCACCCAAACCGCGTGGTACGATGGACACCTTTTGCACCTCGTCTGCCCCGGGCGTAAAGTAACCCACAATAGCATGTCCCGATTCATGATAGGCCACAATTTTACGTTCATTGGGGTTGATCACACGATTCTTCTTTTCCAGACCGGCTACCACACGTTCAAAAGCATCATTAAAATCTTCCATCATAATTTTATCATGCCCTTTGCGTGAGGCCAATAAGGCCGCCTCGTTACACAAATTAGCTAAATCCGCCCCGACAAAACCGGTGGTCATGGCCGCTATTTTTTCCAAATCGACCTTCTCGTCCAAAACCAAATTGCGCGTGTGCACCTTTAATATGGCCACTCGGCCTTTAAAATCCGGACGATCAACCAAAATTTGCCGATCAAAACGACCGGGACGCAATAAGGCCGGATCTAAAACTTCGGGCCGGTTGGTGGCTCCCATAATGATAATACCCGACTTGGGATCAAAACCATCCATCTCGATGAGCAACTGGTTTAATGTATTTTCCCGTTCGTCATATCCGCCGCCGATATGCACGGCACCGGCACGGCTCTTGCCAATGGCATCCAACTCATCAATAAAAATAATACAGGGCGCCTTGGCCTTTGCTTCGGCAAACAAATCGCGAACACGAGCCGCGCCAACCCCGACGAACATCTCCACAAAATCCGAACCGCTTAGGCTAAAAAATGGTACCCCCGCTTCACCGGCTACGGCACGGGCCAACAACGTTTTACCGGTTCCCGGAGGGCCAACCAGCAAAACCCCCTTGGGCAACCGTGCCCCCAGGCGTGTGTATTTTTCGGGATCTTTGAGAAAATTCACCACCTCTTTCACTTCTTCCACGGCTTCGTCGATGCCGGCCACATCTTTAAATGTCACCCGTTTTTCGGGATCGAATTCATAAATTTTAGCTTTGTTTTTACCCACATTCAAAACTCCGGGGCCCTTGCCCATGCGATTAAACAGGTAGGCCCAGATCAGAAACAAAAATCCGAAGGGAATAATCCAATCCAAAAATAAATTCTTTAACCAATCACTGCTGATTTTCCCTTTGTAGTCCACATTGGCTTTTTGTAAATCTTCAATCAGTTTATCATCCTGCAAACGAATCACGTAAAACTGACGGGCCAATTGTTCCCTATATTCCTGCTCATACTTTTCCAAATTTAAATGCCAGGGCGTGTGTTTGGTAGGAATCTTTAAATTTTTTGAAGATTCCTTGGCTTTCTGTGCGGATTTACTGGTATCCGACGGTGCCTTGAGACGGCCGAATATTTTATTTTGCGTAATAACCACACTCTCGATTTTCCCCTGTGCCAAATAATCACGGAATTTTTTGTAGGAAATTTCTTTTATGCTCGGTGCAGAAAAGAACAGAGATTCTAAAAATAAAATGATTAAAAAGATGGTAATGTAATACCAGATTGAAAATTTGGTGCGTTTTTCCATGATTCTCTCCTGTCTTTATTCGCAAAGGGCTATCACACAATTTTAGGAAAAATCTGCCTTAATTTCCATTTTTTATATTTTCCGGGTAGGCTTAAGGAAAAAAGAGGGAACTTGTTCGTCGCTGGCCAAATTTAGATCCGCAATGGCCGCATTTTTCAAAAATGTATCTATTCTCCGATTCAACTCAATTCGTCTTTTGTCTTTTCGGCAAAAACAAAAAAAGGGCCCCTCTTTAACAGGCCCTTTCTTGCAAATTTTTTAACTCGGCTTACAATTTAATCTCGCCGAATTCTTTTAACTTATTCACTACCATGTTCTTTATTTCTTCCAGACGTTCCGGAGTGCGGGCTTCAAAGCGTAAAACCAGCACCGGCTGTGTGTTCGATGCACGCACCAATCCCCAACCGTCGCCAAATTGGATGCGCACTCCGTCAATGGCAATCACTTCGTAGTGCTCCGAAAAATACTTCTTGGCTTCTTCGGCCATTTTGAATTTAACTTCATCCGATTCCACTTCTGCTCTGATTTCGGGAGTGGAATAATATTTCGGCACATCGGCCAATAATTCCGATACTTTCTTATTGCTTCGCGAGACCAACTCGATCATTCGGGCAGAAGCATAAATGGCATCGTCGAAGCCCAAATAGCGATCGGCGAAAAAAACGTGTCCGCTCATTTCTCCGGCAAACGGAGCTTTTAAGTCTTTCATCTTTTGCTTTAAATTGGAATGGCCGGTTTTGGACATAATCGGTTTACCGCCAAATTTTTCGATCATCTCGGGCAAAGCCTGCGAACATTTAACATCGAAAATAATGGGCGCACCCGGATGCTCTTTTAAAATTTCACGGCTGAAAATGATCATCAACTTATCGCCCCAAATTACCTCGCCGTTTTCATCCACCACACCGATACGGTCGGCATCACCGTCGTAACCGATGCCCAGTTCGGCGTCGCTTTCTTTGGTGGTTTTGATCAACGTCTGGATGTACTTGACCACTGTGGGATCGGGATGGTGGTTGGGGAAACGCCCGTCAGGCGTATCGAATAAATCGATGGTCTCCGCACCCAATTCTTTAATCAAACGGTGAGCAACCAAAGAAGCCGCACCGTTACCGGAATCCAACACTACTTTTACCGGACGCTCCAACTTAATATCTTTCTTAATATAAGCGATGTAATCTTCAATGATTTCCTGTTCTTCGTAACCGCCGTTTCCTTTCTCGAAATCTTTCTTTTCGATTAATTCCCGAATTTCCTGGATCATCGGCCCGAAAACCGGTGCGTTATTCATGGTGATCTTAAACCCGTTAAATTCCGGAGGATTGTGCGAGCCGGTAATCATCACTCCACCCTGTACATCGGGGATATGATGCATGCTAAAATATTGCACCGGTGTGGGCACCTGCCCCAAGTTCACCACATCAATACCCGTGCTGCGCAATCCTTTCATCAACTGCTTTCGCAAATCTTCGGTGGAAAGGCGTACATCGCCGCCCACCGTAATACGCTTAACGTCACGGCGAGCTAAATAGGTACCTATTCCCTTCCCCAATAATTCGACCACTTCATCGGTTAAATCTTTGCCCACGACGCCACGAATGTCGTATTCTCTGAAAATATAAGGACTGATCATCTTCCGTTTCCTCCTGTGTTTGTTTTTCCACATTCTTCATTTTTCAAATTTTTTTGACCAAATGCCATCTCGATTTCCACCCGATCCGGCAGCATAAATTAAGTTCTAATTCGGCAATGTCTTTTGCCTTTTTATTGCAATCAGGATATTCGTTATTGCATAAACAAACGAATGCCTCCTTTAATATCCTGCGCTTGCAAAGCTTTAATCAAATCCTGATCGATCTCCGACGAGCGGAACCAGATAAGTTGCATGCCGTTGACAAAGCCCGCTAAATTTTTTTCAAAACGATCCAAGAACCCATCCGGAGAGGCACACAAACGCCTAAGATTTTTATGATACCCGTAACGACTCATTAATTTGGCCCACAGGATCATCTTTGAATGCGAGGTTTCCGTAATTAGTTTCAATTGCTCCCGAAATAGGACATATTCACTTTGTAATCTCTGCCTGGAGCAATGATGTAAAAAAGCCTGCTTGATCTTTTCCCATTTTCGCACCACTTCATCCGCTGCTCTGGCTTCGAGATAAAAATGCAATTCCGGTTCGTAAACAGGGCGGTAAGCGGCAGCCAAAGCCGACAAAACGGATTCGGTGTAAATCTTATTTGCCAAAATTTTTTGATTTAAAAACCATTGCCACAAAAATTCGAAAAAAAGATACTGGCTCATCTGTTCGGCCGCATTTACTTTTTTTAGATCAAGATCAAAATAAAATTCGTCTTGAGGCAAATTTTTAAGCGTGAAAATATTGATCTCTTTTAACGGACTCGGCTTGATTTGAAAAACAAAAGGATGCACCGCCTGAATGCGACAGGTATCCCTTAATTGTAAAAGGAAGGCACCCTGCCGTAAGGCGCGCGTCGAATTGAAATAGAGCGCCATTAAACTGTCCAGCGGCGCAGGCTGCAGGGCACAGGTTTGCGTAAAATCGTTTAAAAAGGCAATGGAATCCAACGGGGCATATTGAACAATGAACACCCCGTTCAAATTGTAAACCACATATCCGCCGAATGAACTTCGGGTTAATGAGGAATCCCGCAAACTGTTCCCGCTGCCGATTAAATACATTTCGCTGTTTACCGCCTGTTGGGCCGGCGCACTTTTTACAAAGGGCATTATCCCTAAAAAGACCATGAGTAAAAATATTCTTTGCAAAATCGAAGCTTTCATCGTTTGCCGGCCTCCTTAAAGCGTAAACGCTTTACAAATGCTCTGAAACGCGTTTTTACCCGGGCCCAGTCGGAATTCTCCACCATGGCAAATACGGCATCGGGCTTGCCGGAATAAGCAGTGGAAAGCAAACGGAAAAACCCTTTTTGATCGGCATCCTCAAACATCCATTTTAATTCATAGAAAAAATGCCCGCGGTACCAGGGAGCAAACGACAAATCAAACCGGCGCATTAATTC
>CAZHIZ010000019.1:24442-34473 GCA_964532875.1 uncultured Caldithrix sp.
TTCATTAAATTCGGGCGAAAGTTGCAAAGCCGTTTCTACCGTCCGAAACAAATCGATATTTCCCGCAATATATAGATACACTTGCGAACGCAAGGATACGCTGTTCACAAAATTTTCAAAATCCCTAAACCGAATATGACGGACCATTTTCTTCAGTGAATCGCTGGGTACCATAAAATTGGCCAGACGCGCTTTTTCCAATAGCGCCGCGCGACCCTTCAAAGGAAAATGTGAATCCGTCCATTTACCCAGAAACAATTTTAAGATCGATGTACGATGTTCATTAAAATAAAGGGATGTGGTTTTAAAATTCAGATATTGTTCTTCCAGCGGATTGTAAACGGATTCCGGGATGATTTCCATGGGCAAAAGCCGGACCGCTCCTTTCAATGCCCGCGCTTTTTGTTCCATGCGCCTTAAATAGGCATTCACATAAATCTGCTTTAACAAATCGTGTTTAAAAGAGCGCTTGTCAATTAATATTTGCACGCTCACGTAGTCGGCTTCGGGGGCAGGTGCAAGAATGAGCGTACTGCCCGAATCGAGCCGGCGGACCAGAGGCGGCGTTTGCGCCGTCACGGAATGCGAAACAAGTAAAAAACTCAACAATACAAAGGGAATGACCACGTAATTTTTCATAGTCAAAAATACCAATTTTCATTGCACCGAACAAATAAAGATAGGCGAGATGGGAAAATACGATGAGCGCTTCAAACCGTTCGATACAACAAACATCTTATTTTCGTCACAAGATAATATTAAAGCGATGCATCAGCCGCATTTTAGCCCGGCGGTTCTGAATGAAGAGCGAGCCTATGGCCCGGCCCTGGTAACTTAAAGCAAAATAGCCGTCCGGAGCATCGGGGACGGCCACCATACCGCTTTTAAATAATTCCACCAATTGATCTTCACTTAATGTCAAATGACGTTTGCTAATAAACGCGCTAAAAAATTGAATGCTATCGTTGGGAAGCTTCCAACCGCTCAGGCGTTTTTCGCCCAACAACAAACCGGCATTTAAAAAATTTTCCTGCGGAATTTCAATCATTTCATTATTCACCATCCACAAGCGATCGCGGGTTTTGATAAAGCGATATTGCGGCCAAATATCTGGCGGAATGCCCCACTGCTCGGAGATCTCCTGCAATCCGTCTTTGACCTGTTCGTCGTCGTGAGCCAACGTTTTAAAAACCGCGGTCGGTTTTTTCTCTTTACGTTTCTTGCCGGTCTTCAGCAGTTTAATTACGAAGAACCCCTCCATCTCATGCACCTGCGGGAAAATGCGAATGGCCTCTTCCATCTCCGGATCAAACACCTTGCCGTTAAATTCCGTAAAGCCCGGCATAAATTTTTCATGCCAATGGGCTTCGAGCGGCATGATTTTGAGCGGATAATGATCCAGCATGAACTGAATCAGCTCTTCGTTTTCTTCCGGGGCAATGGAACAGGTGGAATAGACCAGTTCCCCACCCACTTTCAATGCCTTGTAAGCCGAAATCAACAATTGTCGTTGCTTCTCTATTATTTTTTGCATGCGCCGCCAGGTCCACCAGGAATACACTTCGGGATGCGAATGGATGATGCCTAAAGCCGTACAGGGCGCATCCAAAAGAACCTTGTCAAAAAACTCGGGCAATACATTGCCGATTCGCTCTCCGGGTTGCCGGTACACGGCATAATTGACGGCTCCTACTTTTTGAATGTTGGTATTTAAGGCCTGCAAACGTTTTAGCGAAACATCGTTCAAAACCAAAAAGCCTTTATTTTCCATCAATGCGGCCATTTGCGTGGATTTACTTCCGGGCGAGGCGGTCATGTCCAGAACCCGCTCGCCGGCCTTCGGATTTAAAACTAACGGCGGAATTTG
The DNA here is from genome assembly GCA_964532875.1 of uncultured Caldithrix sp. Taxonomy (GTDB): domain Bacteria; phylum Calditrichota; class Calditrichia; order Calditrichales; family Calditrichaceae; genus Caldithrix. The sequence goes on from CAZHIZ010000019.1 coordinate 26,310, forward strand.
CGAAGAAACGCCCTGATAATAAAATTTTCCTAAAAAGAAATCAATCGTCTGGCTTAACGGTAAATGATCGTCTTCAATGATCAAACCCAAAGGATTAAAAGGGACTTCACGAAACGGCACCCGCCAGGCGCGTAAACGATTTTCCACTTCTTCTTTTGATGCTTTTAAGGTATTGATTCGAATAGCGCGCGGCTCGGGTTTGGCTTGCCAAAAAGCCGTTATTTGATCGCCGAGCACGGATTTTAAATAGGCTTTAAGCTGTTTGTTTTCTTCCACTTTAAACTCTGCTTTATTATTGATTTGGGATTAAATCGAGCGATCGGGAGATAGGATCTGAATGCCATGAACCGATTGCCCGCACTTTTGCTTTCTTTTCTTTGAAAATTCGATTCGACTGCCGACCAACAATCGTTCCGGATGTTTACGAACGCTTATTGACCGCCCAAAAGAAAGATTAACTGCCGGGTGAATAGACTAAGCGGTCCTTGAATTCACGGCGAATTTTGTAATAATGATGCCGCATGAGCCGATTGGATTTGATGTGAATCAGTGCTAAAAAATATTCAAAGCGAATAACTCGCCTGGGGATTTTGACCTTTTCCGGATTCAATAAGGCCAGCGTATTTCTTTGAATTAACTCCAGAGTCCGTAAAGCCCAAAACACAGGTAACGAACAGAACAGGCGAATGCCGGTTTCCTTTTTGGGGATGAGCTGAATGTAATCAAAAGCGCGATCCAGATGCCGAACAGCCGTAAAAATCAATTCGTTGAACAGAGCCTGTGCCTTATCCGCATTTTCTTTCTCGAAAATGCTTTCCCGCGTTAAACGATATTTTTGCAGCAATTCGTCCGGAATGTAGGATTGCCCGCGCCGCAAATCCGTAGCCATATCGCGGATAATGTTCACCAGTTGCAAGCCTTTGCCAAACGATTCGGCCAATTGCTCCAATTTATTTTTCAAGGTGGGGGTGATTTTATTCGAGTAGTACGAGAACAATTCGGTTAACAAATAACCGACCGTACCGGCCACATAATACGTGTACTCGTCCAGTTCCTTCATCGATTTCAAAAAGCTGTAGGTGCGTGTTTGCCCGGCCTGAGCGTATTTGCGCATTCCCAGCGACATTTCGGCCACCCAACGGGCAATGAACGTTTGCATGGAGGGCGAAAAAGTAAAAAACACATCGAGAACGAGCGGTAAATTATGGGCCAATTGTTCGTCGTGGGTTTGGTCGGGTAGTTTTTTTAGCCCCTGCATAAATTCACGGAAAGCCCGCTCTTTTTGCTCCCCTTTAAAAATTAAAGCATACAACTGCAATAAACGTTTTTTATCTTCCAATTCCAAAGCGGGACTGTCTTCCACCGTATCGGCAATACGGCACAACAAATAAGCCACCGTCACCTGTAAACGCAACCCCTGAGGAAGGCGACGAATAGTGGGCGCAAAGGTTCGTGAAACCTTCGGCAAAATATTTTCGCAGTATTTTATTTTCTGCAACATGGAATCGTTCTCCGCAAAAATTTAAAATATTAATTTAGCAATTTCTTTGCCGATTGCAAAGTTTCTTTTAAACGCCGAAAGCTCAATCGAATGTTCCTGGCCAAAGGTCTTTTCCCAATTGGCCATCTGTAACGGAACCACTATTTGAGGCAAACCATTATTTTTTACCAATAGGTTGTAATAACTTCAAGCGCTGTTTCCACCAAAAATTCTTTTAAGTGTTCACCGATAGTCGTATTGGCTTTGGCCGGTTCTCCCCGGTAACCGTGGGCCTCGGCGCTTTCCGAGGGCCTTAAGGACCGATATTTTTGCCGCACCAATTGCGGGAAAAAGACCAACGCCAACGAGGTTTCCCAACAGCCGGCGTGGCCGTCATAAGGCGGAAGTAGGGCCGGTTGTCCCTGTGTGAATCCTTCTTTTAACCTCGCTTTCATCCTGGCCATGCCTTGCTCAGAGAACAGGTAACTGGTCAGCGCTAAAAAATCAAAGCGATCGATGGCCCTTAAAACGTCGCTCGCTTCGGACATGGCTTTCAGGTGGCGCTCTCCGGCATGGCCGCTGACAATAATCCCTTTTTTAAAACCGTATTTAGACAGATGTTCCCCGTATTCCACGATGGCTTGCTCAACGAGCAATACCCCATGCTCGATGGTACCTGTGCGCCGGATGCCTCCGGCCCCCAATGGAACCGGGGGTAATAACAGCGCCGTTTCGAACGTCTTTTGCCGCACTAAACGCTCGGCCAAAACCTTGGCCAGATGCCCGGCCATTAAAAAATCGGTTCCCAGGGGCAAATGCGGTCCGTGAGCTTCCAGGGGACTGAGAGGCAGGAACACCACGGTTTTTTCTTTGTTTAACCCAGCCAACTCTTCATCTGTTAAATCGGTGTAATTCAAAATCCTCGACATATTCTTCCTTTCATGGACTAAGCTTTCCTTTTTGTCATCACCATTTCCAAAAGCGTTCGGCTTTTCAAATGCACTCTTTTTTTAAACCGATATGCCGATTTCCGTTCGCACCACTTTGCGTAACAAGGCAAACGGCTCGGGTTTTTCCGGCAACGGTAACAAAATATCCTGCCCCCCGCCATGCGCCACGGTTAAACGATTGCCTTTGAGATCACGGAATGCGGGAACCGGAAAGGGCAACGTCTTATTCGGTGAAACCAATTCCAGAGTGTCCCCGATTTCAAATCGGTTCCGCACGGCAATGAGGGCCATTCCCGTGCTTTCGTCCCACTCTTTGACAATTCCGCAAAACAAGCGACTTTGATTGTCGGAATGGCCGCTTTGATAATTTTGTCCTTTTTCCAAAGGATTGCGTAATAAAAATCCGGTTACGTAACCCCGGTTGGCAACGGCGTACACTTCTTCGGTCAGGGCCACCGGAATGGCTTTGTCCCGGGCAATGAAATTCAGGGCTTGACGGTAGGCCCGGGTAATGACACTAACATAGTAAACCGACTTGGTACGCCCTTCGATTTTAACACTGTCCAGACCGGTACGTACAATTTTGTCCAAAATGTGGATGGTAGAAAGGTCCTTGGCATTCATGATGTAGGTACCGTGTTCATCCTCGTCGATGGGCATAAGTTGCCCCGGGCGCTCCTTTTCTTCCAGAAAATATTGTTCGCCGGAAGAAAGCAGTACATCACGTTCCGTCTCCAATTCGGCCGGTTGGCTGTACACCTTGTATTCCCAACGGCAGGCATTGGTGCACGTACCCTGATTGGCATCGCGATGGGTAAAATAATTGGAAAGCAGACAACGCCCGGAATAGGCGATGCAAATGGCCCCGTGAACAAAAGTCTCCAATTCGATTTCCGGCACGTGTTGACGGATTTCCGCAATTTCATCCAGCCGTAATTCGCGGCTAAGAATGATGCGCTTGATGCCCATTTTGTGCCAGAAACGGGCCGCCTGCCAATTAATGGTGTTGGCTTGCGTGGAAAGGTGGATGGCTAAATCCGGATGGTGCTCCCGAGCTAGTAAAATCATGCCCGGATCTGCCATGATCAATCCGTCCGGTTGTAATGCAGCCACTTTATCCAACATAGCCTTAAACGATTCTATCTTATTATTGTGCGGAAAGATATTCATGGTCAAATAGAGTTTTTTGCCCCTCTTTCGGGCATATTCCACGGCCGCCACCACTTTTTCCATGGTAAAATCATTCTCCCTGGCCCGTAACGAAAAACGGGGTATCCCGGCGTAAACGGCATCGGCGCCGTAAGCAAAAGCATAGCGCATTTTTTCGAATGTCCCCGCCGGAACCAACAATTCGGGAATTTTCATGGTTCTCCTTTAGTAGTTTTCAATTAGAGTTGTGCAAAACTCACAAACATGCCATTAGGTTTCCGCTTCGGCAGAAAAAGAATCCCGCGATTTAAATAAATTTCAACTTCGATCCGAATAACCGCTACCCTCTTAATTTGGCAAAAATTTAATTTTTCGACAAATTTAGCTTAATCTGAGACGGCAACCAAAAAAATCGAACGCACCGTAAACCATTGGCCATCGTTCAAAAGAAACGGTTTTTCGGGCATCCCAATCGATAAAAATTTTTGCATGGATATGGCAGCTCATTTCCCGTTTAAACCGAAAATCGCTTAACGCCTTCGAGCCGGCAAACGTTCCCTTGAGGTCCCTCTTCTCAAACCTCTCCGGTAAATTTTTTGAGAATTAAACCGAGAATAGAAAAAAGCGTAATGCCATCGACGGGTACAAGTGCCCACGAATAGATGAACAAACTTCGGTTATCGTATGAAACGCAATATCTTTATTTTTATTTTTCTTTTCTTATTGTCCTCTTTGGGCGACGCTCAGGAATATTACGCTCGTCATTATTCGGTTTACGACGGCATACCTTCTCCCGAAGTTTACAACATCGCCCAAGATTCTTTGGGCCGCATGATTTTCGTAACCCGCGGCGGCTTTATTATAATGTACGACGGCTTTCGCTGGCAACGCATTACTCCGAATTTAACGGAAATGAATCTGCACGGCATGCTCTACCGCATTTATCTGGATCGCCAGAATGTATTGTGGGGAGCGGATATCAATTCTTTTAACGGCTTATATTCCTATCGGAAGGGAAGCTGGCAAATAATTCCCCTGCCAAAATCGTTACCATTATCAAATAAACGTGTGCAGAGCATTCAGGTCGTCTATCGAAACAAACGACCGGCTGTCTTACTCCTGCTTTCCAATCTGGATTTGCTGTTATGGCAGGACAAACAATTCAAATATCTGCCACGGAATCAGCTTCCGGCCAGACACATTCAATCCATTCATGCCGTCAATAATGACTTTTACGTTTTGGATTTAAACGGCTTGTTTAAGCTCCACGGTTACAGATTACAAAAAGTTGAATTGCCTTTAAAGAATAAAAAGACACACTTTTTTGCTCTGAATGTGGAGCAAACAAAAAACAAAGCACCTGTTTTTTACCTGTTAACTTCTAATGATATTGTACGCTGGCAAAATAATGACATCAAAAAAATAGCTCTGAATTTTCATCCGGAACACTTACTGGGGCATCGAGCATTTAAAATCGTTGCCGATGGGGCCGGAGGCGTATTTGTGGGCAACCAGGCTATGTTGAAACATTTTAACGCCTATCTACGGAAATGGGAAGACATCCAACTGACTCGTAATTTCCAACACATCGGTATTACCGATATTTACAGAGATAGAGAAAATAATTTTTGGTTCGCCACCAAACGCGGCATTTTCAAGATTCCTTCTCTGCGCTTTCTCAATTTTACGCGAGGTCAAAAAATATCCGATGAAATTACTTCCATTCATGAATTTTCACCCGGTCGTTTTTTCTTCGCTTCACCCAAAGGTTTTACTTTGTATGATGGACAACACTTCAAAAGCGCGAAATTAGCGCCCAATACAGAAAATATGATTCGCATTTTAGAAGCGGTTAACGATCCCTATTCTCACAAAATCATAGCAGCGGCAATACACTTAGGACTTATTACCATCGAGCCCAACGGTCGCTATTCTCTTATCCCTCAGCCCGAACGTTTTTACTTCAATTGCCTCATGCCCGAAGTTAGCCCCCGGCGTTTTCTTATCGGCGCAAGTAGCGGCCTCTGGCGACTTGCCAATAGCAAGATAAGCCGCTTAAATATTCCGGCTCTGCATAACGTATTTGTTCGCCGAATTTTTCGCGATCGGGAAAACACCATTTATCTGGGCACGCTGCACAAAGGAATTTTTAAAATACCCGATGGTGATTTTGCCAGAATCGTACAAATAAAACACGAGTGCTCATCGGTCAATAACATTTTTGCATTCAGCCAAACCGAAACGGGACGCCTGTTAATCGGAACGATTTCGGGACTGTTTGAGGTTCGTTCCGATTCTTTGGTCAGAAGCCCGCTTTTCAGCAAAGAAGTACCTGTTTTTTCCATTTTAATCGATCGGCAAAAAAATATTTGGTTGGGCACCGATCAAGGAGTGTTCATTGTGCACCCCCGCCATAACGACGTAAGGCATTTTGACGTGCGCCACGGCCTTTGCGGTATGGAATGCAATCGCGATGCTCTGTACCTGGATTCTCAAAACCGCATCTGGATAGGAACCAACAACGGCCTTTCGTTGTACCAGCCTTTGTACGATGTGCCTGCTCCGGCACCGACCGTGCACATTTTGAATCGCCCACCTCATGTTAACGGATTTTTCTCCACAACACCTAATGACGATTGGCTCATCCAGTTATCTTGCATTTCTTTTAAGGACGAGGCCAACATCTCTTTGCGCTACCGCCTGAAAGGCTGGGAAAACTGGCACCGGGTTACGAACCTGCATTCCCCGCGCATTGCCTATTGGCATTTACTGCCCGGCACCTACCAATTTCAAGTGCAGGCCCAAAATGTGGAAGGCACCTGGTCTCCCGTCATCGCATCCCCTTCTTTTGAAATCCTTGCACCTTTTTGGAAACGCTGGTATTTCATCCTTTTTGTAGTGTTGCTTTTGGGCGGTTTGGTTTATCTTTTCATACCCATGTATTACAACAGCAAATTAAATGAACAATTGAAAAAAGAAATCAGAGAACGTACCAAAGCTTTAAAAAAATCGGAGGAAAAATACCGGCAGTTATTCATGAATTCTTTGGACGGCATTTTTATTACCACCCCAGCCGGGAAATTCATCGATGTCAATCCGGCAGGTATCGAATTTTTCGGATATGACAACAAAGAGGAACTACTGGCCGTCGATATTGGCAGGGATCTTTATGTGAACCCCGAAGATCGGGAACGTTTTAAAAAGGAAATGGCCGATAAAGGATACGTTCGGAATTTTGAAGTGGATTTTAAACGTAAAGACGGCAAAGTGGTAACGGCCGTTCTTTCTTCCACCTGCGTTTATGATGACAAGGGAGAAATTGCAGCCTACAGCGGCTATCTCCGGGATATTACCGAGTGGAAGAGCATGAAGCAACAATTAGCCCATTCGCAACGCATGGAATCTTTAGGCCTGTTAGCCGGCGGTATTGCCCATGATTTCAACAATATTTTGGCAGGTATTTTAGGCTATGCTTCATTGATGAAAATGCGCATGACACCAGAAGATAAATTGTACCGCTATGCGGAAATCATCGAAAAAAGCTCGCAAAGGGCGGCCGAATTAACCAACCAATTGCTGATTTTTTCACGCCGAGGGCAGACCAAGTTAACCGCCGTAGATGTTGCGCAGGCCATCGACGAGGCCTTAAAGATCATTCAATCCACCTTTCCCAAAACCATAGACGTAACCGTTGAACTGGAAGATCATTTGCCCAAAATTCTGGCCGATCCCACCCAAATGCAACAAATCATCATTAATTTGGCCGTTAATGCGCGTGATGCTCTGCCCGAGGGAGAAGGCAAAATCAACATAAGTGCCTGCACATTTTCTCTAAAAAGCACGGACATCTTCAACAATCCCGAAGCCAAACCAGGCGATTATGTTTGCCTGTCGGTCAGCGATACCGGAATCGGCATTCCAGAGGAAATACGTCAAAAAATTTTCGAACCGTTCTTTTCCACCAAACCCAAAGGCAAAGGTACCGGCATGGGATTGGCCATGGTGTACGGCGCGATTCGCAATTTAGGCGGATTTATTCAATTGAAATCCCAACCTCACAAAGGGACCACTTTTTCACTGTATTTCCCCACACGAACCGTTCAGGCCGACGAGCCGCTGGAAGTACCTGACGAACTTCCACTGGAAGGGCAGGAAAAAATTTTGGTAGTGGACGATGAAGAAATGGTGCGTAATTTCTGCAAACTGGCTCTGGAAAAATACGGATACCGCATCACATTGGCCGAAAACGGCAAACATGCGCTGGAAATAGTGTCCGCGTCCGATGAATCTTTTGATTTGGTTATTCTGGATATGATTATGCCTGTTCTGGACGGTGTAAAAACCTACAAGAAAATTCGCGAGAGCAACAAAGAGCTGCGCTTTCTGGTCTCCAGCGGTTACAGCGATTCCGACAAATTGCAATTATTACAAAAAGACCCTCTGGTGCGGGTTATTTACAAGCCTTACCGGGCTAAAGAGCTATTGCAGGCCGTGCGTTCATTTTTAAATTCCCGGCCCGATGGTCATTAATTCCGCCCGCCTGCAGCCCCAACCGAGAAAAGACCGGCTAAACTCAGGACAATTC
>CAZHIZ010000020.1:0-5491 GCA_964532875.1 uncultured Caldithrix sp.
GGCACCCATTGCCGAATTTGGGTTAAAAAAGTGTAAATAAAAATACTTGTAAAAGCAAAAAAAATTAAAAGACAAAAAAGCAAAATCATCCATACACGTGTGTCCGGTTTTAAAATAAGGGCGGCCTAAAAGCCGCATGGGTGCCGTATTAAAGATATTTCGTGGAAAAAATGGGAAATTCGTCTAAAAACCATGCAACTAAACTTGACACTTCGACTTGATAATATTAAATTTGTCATCTGTGATTTTTTACTGGGGTGTAGCCAAGTGGTAAGGCAGCGGGTTTTGGTCCCGCCATTCGGGGGTTCGAGTCCTCCCACCCCAGCTACTGATGCGCAAGCTACGGCTTGCTTTTTTTTATAAAAGTACGCATGGCTTTATCGAATTTTTTAGGACAATAAGGAGAATGATTACATGAGTGAATTAAAATTGGCCGCAGAGTTACGTGAAGGAGTGGGTAGTTCGGTCGCGGGTAGATTGCGGCGCCAGGGGAAAGTACCTGCCGTTCTGTACGGAGAATTCAAAAAGCCGTTTCATATTGCATTGGATGAGCATGATTTGTCAATCGGTTTACGCGGTCGTTATTCCATCGTCAATTTGAGCATCGATGGGAAATCATACAGATGTATTGTTCGCGATGTACAATATCATCCGGTAACCGGGCGTATTTTGCATGTGGATTTCATGGGCATTAAAGCCAATCAGGCTATTGAAATGGAAGTTCCCGTTGTGTTCGAAGGTAAGCCGGCCGGTGTGAAAAACGGCGGTATTTTCGATGAAATCAAACATGCGGTGGATATTCTGGTCTTGCCCAAAAACATTCCCGATGTCATTCGCGTGAATGTGGAGCAATTGGAGATCGGCGACGCCTTGCGTTTGAAAGACTTGCAAACCGATGCCTACCAAATTTTGGGCGATCCGGAAGATGTGATTTGCCGTGTCGAAGCACCGCACGGTGTGGAAGAACCGACTGCGGAAGAAGCGGGAGAAGAGGAAGAAGCCGCCGAACCGGAAGTTATTTCCAAGGGTAAGGAAAAAGAAGAAGAGGCATAAGGGCTTAACGGGAAAGTGCATGTTGTATTTGGGCTTGGGAATCCGGGCAAGCGCTATCTTAATACCCGCCATAATATCGGTTTTATTCTTTTGGATTACATCCAATCGATTTACAAAGTCCCCTTTCGCCCCGGGAAAGGGGATTATTATTTTATGGAATGGTCCTTAAACGGGGAAACGATACTCGGCGTTAAACCCACAACTTACATGAACTTAAGCGGAATCGCCGTGCGCCAGGTGGTGGAGAGTTTCGGTGTGGAGCTAAGCGATATTTTGGTCGTTCTGGATGATTTTCAGTTACCGTTCGGGACGTTGCGATTCCGTAAAAAAGGCAGTGCCGGCGGCCACAACGGTTTAAAATCGATCATTGCCGAGCTGGGAAGCGAATCGTTCGCGCGTTTGCGTTTCGGTATCGGAAATCATTTTGAAGATGCCGTGGATTTTGTGCTTTCCGAATTCAGCCCGGCGGAAATCGAAGGGTTAAAGCAATTGTTGCCCATTGCCCACAAGGGCATCGTTACCTGGGTTAAAGAGGGTATTGATGCAGCGATGAATCAATTCAATCGGCAGTTTTTTGAGGCAGATATAACATAGAGAGGGTGTTATGACGCAGAATCTACTTTTTGCAATGGGAAGTGCCATTTTAGCGCTATTGTTTGCTTGGTATCGAGCTGTCAGTATCGAAAAGAAGGATGCCGGTACCGAACACATGAAGAAGATTTCCGGTTACATTCGCCAGGGGGCCATGGCCTTTTTGGGGCGTGAATACCGGGTGCTGGTCTTTTTTGTGATTATTGTTGCCGTTTTATTGTTTTTAGGTAACCTGCACAAGAATACGGAACTGGTTGCCCTTTCGTTCGTAGTCGGAGCTTCCTGTTCAGCTCTGGCCGGATACTTTGGAATGCGCGTGGCCACGGCGGCCAATGTACGCACGGCCAATGCCGCACGCAAAAATTTGGGGGATGCTCTGGTTGTCGCCTTTTCGGGCGGTTCGGTGATGGGCATGAGTGTGGTCGGTTTGGGCCTTTTGGGCTTAAGCGTTTTGTTTGCCGTTTACACCAAAATGTTCGGTTCGGATATGGCCACGCTGCAAAATGTGATTGCTCCCATCATCAGCGGTTTTTCCTTGGGGGCCAGCTCCATCGCCTTGTTTGCCCGTGTGGGCGGCGGTATTTACACCAAGGCTGCCGACGTGGGTGCGGACTTAGTGGGTAAGGTGGAAGCCGGTATTCCCGAAGACGATCCGCGTAATCCGGCCGTTATTGCCGACAATGTGGGGGATAATGTCGGTGACGTGGCCGGTATGGGTGCCGATTTGTTCGAGTCTTATGTTGGAGCCATTGTCGGTTCCATGGTATTGGGCGCAACCATGAGTTTGCAACACATGCTCATGCCTCTGGTTTTGGCCGGATTCGGAATCTTGGTTTCCATTGTGGGTACGTTTTTTGTCCGTACGCGGGAAGGCGGCGATCCGCAAGCCGCATTGAACAAGGGAACCTTCGGCGCCGGAATTTTTATGGCTATTTTGTCCTATTTTATCATCAGGGCTTTTATTCCGGATCAGGCCTGGGGTATTTATTTTGCTTTGATCGCCGGTTTGATCGGCGGTATTTTAATCGGTTTGTTAACGGAATATTACACGTCCGAATCGCGTAAACCGGCGCGGGCCATTGCCCATGCTTCGGAAACGGGGGCGGCAACCAATATCATTACCGGTCTGGCCACCGGAATGAAAAGTACGGCCTGGCCCATTCTGGTTTTGGCCACGGCCATTGTGGTGGCCTTTTGGCAGGCGGGCTTGTACGGTATCGCCATTGCAGCTTTAGGTATGCTTTCCACCATCGGTATTCAGTTGGCCGTGGATGCCTACGGGCCCATCGCCGATAATGCCGGCGGAATCGCGGAAATGGCCGAATTGGGGCCGGAAGTACGGCAGCGTACGGATAAATTGGATGCGGTCGGTAACACCACGGCGGCCATCGGCAAGGGTTTTGCCATCGGTAGTGCGGCTTTAACCGCCCTGGCCTTGTTCAGTGCTTTTATGACTACGGCGGGCATTAAAAGTATTAACGTTTCCAATCCCATGGTTATGGCCGGCTTGTTCATCGGCGCCATGATGCCCTTCCTGTTCTCTTCGTTTGCCATGAGCGCGGTGGGCGATGCGGCGTTCGATATGATCGAAGAGGTGCGTCGTCAGTTCCGTGAAATCACCGGATTGATGGAAGGCAAAGCCGAAGCCGACTATCGCAAATGCGTGGATATTTCTACGGCGGCGGCCATTAAACGAATGATTTTACCCGGCACCATGGCCATTGTGACGCCCGTTGTTTTCGGGTTCCTTGGCGGGGCCGAAATGTTAGGCGGGCTTCTGGCCGGTGTAACGGTGAGCGGCGTGGTTATGGCTATTTTTATGGCCAATGCCGGTGGTGCCTGGGACAATGCGAAAAAATACATCGAAAGCGGCGCTTTGGGTGGTAAAGGATCCGATGCGCACAAAGCGGCCGTTGTCGGCGATACGGTGGGCGACCCGTTTAAGGATACGGCCGGCCCGTCATTAAATATTTTGATTAAGTTGATGTCGGTTGTAGCTTTGGTCATTGCACCGTTGCTGTAACCCGGCGTAATTGTGTAAGCAATTAAACGATTTTTTACAATAATTCACTAAAATCCTATCCCCTGTGCCATGTGGGGGATCGTAACGACCAAAGGAGGTAACTATGGCTATTTACGAAACAATTTTTATTCTGGACAGCCTATTGCCGCCCAAAGAAATTGATGTGGCTATCGAGCGCTTTAGCAACATCATCACGCAAAACGGCGGTAAGGTGCGCAAAGTGGACAAGTGGGGCAAGCGTCGTCTTGCTTACGAAATCCAAAAAAAGCAGTACGGCTTTTACGGTTCCATTGAATTCGAGGGAGTTGGAAATATCCCCAAGGAGTTGGAAAGCGAATACAATTTTAACGACAAAGTATTGCGCTATCTGACCTATCGCTATGACAAACGGAAGCTGAAAGCAATGGCGATGGCCGAAGAAGAGCAACAGGTAAAAAGCTCCGCACCGGCTGCACCGGTAGCGGAAGAAAAACCGGCTCCGGCACCGGCGGAAGAAGCGCCCGCAAAAGAAGCCGCCGAACCGAAACCGGCGGAAGAAACACCGGCTTCCGAAAGTACAAACGAAGAACAAAATTAAGGGGATGTGATTATGTTGAAATTCAGAAGAAAACGCGTCTGCAATTTTTGCCAGGACGGCGTTGTGTACATTGATTTTAAAGACGAAAAAAAATTGATGAAATATTTAACGGAACAAGGTAAAATTATTCCCAGGCATACTTCGGGAACGTGTGCTAAACACCAACGTCAATTAGCCAGAGCCATCAAAAGAGCCCGGCACCTGGCATTGATTCCATTTGTTGCGGATTTTACCAGGTAAACCACAAAAAGAAGGTGATGTAGCATGGAAATTATATTACGTCAAGATTACGAACAGTTGGGAAAAATGGGAGAAGTCGTTACCGTCAAGGACGGCTTTGCCCGCAATTATTTGATTCCCAAAGGCATTGCGTACGTGGCGACGAAGACCAATAAAAAACGTTTTGAAAACGAATTGCAAATGCAAAACTGGCGCAAGGAAAAAGAAAAACGGGCCGCCGAAGAGATGGCTAAAAAACTGGAAACGGTTTCCTGTACCATTCCCGTACAGGTGGGCGAAGAAGAAAAACTGTTCGGTTCGGTGACCTCGCAAAATATCGCCGATGCATTGGCCGCATTGGGCTACGAAGTGGATCGTCGCAAAATCCAATTGGATGAACCGATCAAATCTTTGGGCATTTATTCGGTGCCCATTAAATTGCACCCGGAAGTAACGGCTACCGTGAAAGTATGGGTGGTAAAAGAGTAAGGTTGGTTGCGACCTGAGTTTCTTGCTCTTTTAAAAATCGGAAAAAATGAAATGCAAAGCCCCGAAATTTCGGGGCTTTATTTATTTTTAGCTAAAAACTGCTTCCCGATTTACTTTCCATAAATGCCATTTTTCTTTGTTCTTGATTTTTTTCTGCATTAATATTAGCACGGTTTTGGCATAAACCGCGATTCCAATCAAGTAAAAGGTAAAGCGATGCAAAGTGATGTCGTTGTGGATGTGGTCTTTAATTTGCCCATCGATCGGGCTTTCAGCTATTTCGTTCCCGATCACGTATTACCGCCGCCCCGGCCCGGTTCGCGCGTGCTTGTGCCTTTCGGCTCGCAAATCATTACGGGCATTGTCGTGGTGCGTCGGTCGCTGGAACCGCGCGATTTTGAGCAGAAGTTGAAATTTGTGGTGGATGTGTTGGACCCCGAGCCGTTGATTTCCGCACGAATGCTGGAACTGACACGCTGGATTGCGGAATACTATTTGTGTAGCTGGGGGCAGGCCGTTTTTTTGGCTTTGCCGCGCGG
>CAZHIZ010000020.1:5591-19476 GCA_964532875.1 uncultured Caldithrix sp.
CGCCAGTTTGTTTCCGTACCCGCGGATTACGACGAAAGGAAACGGGCCTTTGACGATTTTTTGAACTATGTAAAGCGGCGCCCGGAAGTGGATGCCTATCTGCGGGAAAATGCCGGTAAAGATATTTTACGGGCGCAGTTTCTGAAACAAACCGGCATGGCCGACGCCACCCTCAAGAAAATGGACGGCTACGGTTTGGTGAAGATTGTGCGCAAACGCGTCGAACGCAGGTTCGAGACCGAGGCAGGTGACGAGCGCGAAATTGTGCAATTAATGCCCGATCAGCAAAAAGCGGTTTCCGAAATTCTTCCTTACGTGGAAAGCGGTACTTTTAAACCTTTTCTTTTGCATGGCGTAACGGGCAGCGGAAAAACGCAGGTCTATATTGAAATCTTAAAACACGTCTTAAAACAGGGTAAACAGGCCATCGTTTTAATTCCGGAAATTGCCCTTACCCCGCAAACCGTGCGCCGCTTTCAAAAAGTCGTGGGCGATTCCATTGCCGTTTTTCACAGTAAAATGTCTCTGGGCGAACGATTGGATTACTGGAAAGCCTGTTACGAAGGGCGTATTCAATGTGTGGTCGGGCCGCGCTCTGCGCTTTTGGCTCCTTTGTCCAACATCGGGTTGATTGTGGTCGATGAAGAGCATGAGCACACCTACAAACAAACCGATATGGAACCGCGTTACAATGCCCGCGATGTGGCTATTTATTGGGCCAAAATGAACAACGCCGTGGTTTTGTTGGGCACGGCAACTCCCAGCCTGGAAACCTATTTTAATGCCCGCCGCGGCAAATATCATTTAATCGAAATGATGAACCGGGTGGATAATGTACGCATGCCTTCCGTGGAGATCATCGACATGCGGCAGGCCAAAAAAGTGGGCAGCGGCGAGCTGCGTTTTTTTTCCGAAGCTCTGATCGAAAAAATCCGTTTGCGACTAAAACACGGAGAGCAAGTGATTTTGCTGCAAAATCGACGTGGTTTTTCGGCCATGATGCAATGTGCCGAATGCGGCTTTATTCCCCTTTGCCCCAATTGCGACATCAGTTTAACCTACCATTCCCACGGCCACAAACTGCAATGCCATTTGTGCGGCCACACTCAGGCGGCTTACGATTTTTGTCCCAATTGCGGCTCCGAAACCATTTTGTACAAGGGCAGCGGCACGCAACGCATCGAAGAAGCCCTGCAACAGGTATTACCTCAGGCCCGCATTTTGCGCATGGATCGCGATACCACCAAGGGAAGGGCCGCGCATGAAAAAATTTTAGCCAGTTTCGGTAAAGGAGAAGCGGATATTCTGCTGGGAACCCAAATGATCGCCAAGGGATTGGATTTCGGCAATGTAACGCTGGTCGGGGTTATTTCGGCCGATGTGGGGCTCTCCATCCCGGATTTCCGGGCCCCGGAACGTATTTTCCAGTTACTCACGCAGGTAGGCGGAAGGGCCGGTCGGCGGGACAAAGAAGGCGAGGTGGTGGTGCAAACCTTTTCGCCGCACCATTACGCCATTCGGTACGCCCGCATGCACGACTACAGCGGTTTTTATTTTGAGGAAATCAAGCACCGGCAAAATTACCGTTACCCGCCGTATGTGCGTTTGATTCAGATTCTGGTGCAGGATGCCGATTTTTACCAGACGTTGAACCGCACGCGTGAGATTGCCGGTTTGCTGCGCATGACGGTGGCGCGTTACGCCCAGATTTTAGGTCCGGCTCCGGCTATTATTCAACGCATGAATAACATGCATCGCTGGGTTATTACCTTAAAATTGAATCCGCAAACCGATCCGACGGGCAAAAAGACAAGGGAAATTTTGCGGGAACGATTAAAGGATTATTTGTCATCACGCAAGAAAAAAGGTCAGGTTGTCATCGATGTGGATCCGGTCATGCTCAATTAAAATGCGGGGTGCGAACGAATTTATTGGAGATTTTGACGAATAAAATGTATATTCCTTTATTCAAAATGTGAAACTTTGCATAGTCCGATTTATCATTTTAGCCGAACGAAACGCGGCGTCGGCCCGAAATCCGTAGAACAGATGTTGTTGAATTTATGAGCAAACATTTCGAAAAACGCAAACAAGCTGCCATGGCGGTTAATCGTATGTATTCCGCGCCCACCATGTTAAACGTGGTGGACAGCAAAGAATATCGCGAATTAAAATTAAAATACGAACAGTTGCGTCAGCGCTACGAAGAATTGGAAAAAATTTACGGATTTCACAAGGCGGTTTTGCAAAATTTAACCAGCGGTATTCTCATCGTAAATATGGCCGGAAAAATCATCTTTGCCAATCGTTCGGCCCTGGACTTACTCGGCTATGAATATTTACATCTGCAAGGGAAACCTTTCTCTTTTTTGTTTGCCGATCCGGACGAAGGCGTTGAATTTACCAATCGCCTGGTCAAAGAAAAAGCACGCTTCAAAAGCCGCGAGACCTATTTTTTAACAGGCCAAAAAAATGTCATTCCCATCGGATTGACCACTTCCTCGTTCAACGAGATCGAGAGCCAACAAATCAAAGGGTTCATTATTCATTTCAGCGATATCACCGTGCAGCTCGATCAGCGGCGCCAACTGGAACGCATGGAACGCTTGGCCACTTTAGGCGAACTGGCTGCGGGCATTGCGCATGAAATTAAAAATCCGCTGGCCGGCATGAAGGCCGCCACACAGGTCTTGCAAGAAAGTTTTACGCCCGATGATTTCCGTTCGCAATTGGTCACGCGTATTTTACGGGAAATCGACCGCAGCAACGATTTGCTTTCGCGTTTTTTCGATTTTACGCGTCCCAAAAAACCGGTGCAGGAATTTCACGACATCGAAATGCTGATCGACGGTATTTATCTCTTGCTGGCGCCGCGTTTAAAAAAGAAAAAGATTCGTTTCAGCAAAGCCTTCGAAAACAATTTGCCGCGCGTTTTTGTGGATGCCAGCCAAATAGAGCAGGTATTGATGAATTTGTTTTTGAATGCCGTGGATGCCATGCCCGATGGCGGTTTGCTTAAGGTGGAAACGCGCATTATTTCCCGGGCAGTCATGCAGGAAGGGCATCAACCCGTGCGGGCTATTTGTGTGGAAGTTAACGACACGGGCGTCGGCATTGCGCCGGAAAATCTGGAAAAAGTGTTCAATCCTTTTTTTACGACCAAAAGCAGCGGAATCGGCTTGGGGTTGTCCATTTCCAACCGTCTGATGGTTGAGAACGGCGGCAAATTGGAAGTGGAATCCAAACCCGGCGAAGGTACCACGTTTGCCTTGTATTTTCCGGTCATCGAAGAAAAGGTGCATGAGAGGGCCCAGGTATGATAAAACGCATCTTAATTGTGGATGACGAAGAAACCTTGACGTTTAGTTTGTACCAAAGTTTTATTTTGTCCAAATATCCCTATGAGGTGGTAACGGCCGGCAGCGGCGAAGAGGCTTTGCAAAAATTTAATGAAAAACCGTTCGATCTGGTGATTACCGATATCTTTTTACCCGGTATTTCCGGCCTTGATTTGCTTAAATACATCCGCGAAAAATTACCGCAGGCCAAAGTTATCATTATCACGGCTTACGGTTCGGAAGAAAAACGCAACGAGGCCATGCGCAACGGGGCTCTGCTTTATGTGGAAAAGCCGTTCGATATTATCGAATTCAAACAAAAAGTGATGGAAACTTTGGAATAATATGGCATTAGTCGGAAATTTAAAAGACATTAAGTTGGCCAATCTGGTGCAATTGAATTGCATGGAACACAACACGGCCAAACTAACCATTGAAAACAACGGCAAGTACGGCTTTATTTATTTTGAAAAAGGGCAGGTGGTTCATGCCGAGTACGATCCGTTTATCGGTGAGGATGCTTTTTTTCGTCTTCTGCAATTGCTCAGCGGAAATTTCAAGGTGGAAAGTGGCATTCGGGCTCCGGCCAAAACCATCTCGACCAATTGGAATAATCTTCTTTTGGAAGGATTGCACCGCATTGACGATGAAGATCAGGAAGCGGGCCGCAATTATTCCCGTTTGTTCGAGCGGCTGTACACCATCCGCGGCGTCAAGCGCATTTTTGTGATCGATGAAGAGGGCCGAGTGCTGGCCAGAAGTGCCGAGGATATCCCGGATGTTCATCCCGCCCTGGCTCTGGCCCATTACGAAGCGGGTAAAATAGGGGAAACAATTCATCTGAAGGCCCCGCAGTTCGTCAGCCTGAATTTAGGCAAAGTTAACATCATTCTCATTCGGCAAAAGGAAAATGCTTTGGTTTTGGAAGTGGAAAAGAAAACGCGGTTGGATTTGATTCTGCCCCTGTTGAAAAAAGCCTTAAGTCCCCAATTACCTTAATAATCGGTGGGTGAAAGTAGAAAAAGCCAAGGCGTGTATGTTCAAAGAATAAAAGCGTGAAGAAACGATTATGCCCGAACGTATTTTAAAAGAGATTCAAAAAATCGAGAGTGTCGAGTTAGTGGCCATCTGTTCCTTTAAAGGGGATATCGGTTTCAAAACCGGCAACATGATTCCGGATTCTGAAATTCGGCAAATAGCTCTTTATTTATTGCGCACGTATGCCGCCCAAAAATTACAGGGCCATAAACTGATCAGCAGCGAACTGTATTGGAACAACCATTTTTTAACGGCACGTTTTGCCGACGGATTTTTAATCATCACGGTTTGCAATTCCATTGACGTTCTGGCCCTGTTGCGTATTACGCTGAATGTGACCGTAGCTAATTTGTTGGAAAACAAAACGTTTTTAAAATGGTTGAAAAAACATACTCAGGAAGCGGAAAAACATTTACGGCGGGGTTCATTCGACGATTTGGAAATTCGGTTGATTTCCGGATTGGGATAATCTATATTGTAAAAATATTTTTGGATTGTTAGATGATTGATTTCATGCCTTTAAATAAGAATGCCGTCTGTCGCCTGGTTGCCGGGAAAATGCCCGGCGAAGTATCGCTGAATTCCATGGAGTGGGCTGTAATTACACAAATTGACGGCGAACGAACCGTTGCCGAAATTGCCCGCAAGTTGTCTTTTAGCCTGAATGAAGCTTTGCCCATATTCAATGCGCTTCTGGATAAAGGTTTAATCGAAGTCTCCGAAATTAAAAGTGACGAAATCGAATTCGTTCCGGTTTCGTTTTTTAATCGCCTGGAAAAAATCTTAATACAGTTCATCGGGCCGGTGGCCACCTATGTGATTAATGATACCTTAATCGAATTGAATGCGCAACGCACCAAATATCCCAAAACAATGGTTCCGGAATTGATCGAACTGTTAAGCGATGAAATTAGCGATGAGAGTAAAAAGATCGAATTCCAAAAACAGATGCTGAATTTATTAAAAAGGAATTAAATTGTGCGCAAATTTGTTAGTATTCGCTGGAAGATGAGCGGAATTTTAATCCTGACCAATGTACTCATGGGGCTGGTGTTGGTCGTCTTTCTCAGCCGCACGGTGGGTAACAGTTTGCACAAAGAATTGATCGAGCGCGGTCGAACCATCGGTTTAAACCTGGCCACCAACAGCGGCGATTTGATCCTGGAAAAAGACAAACAGGGTCTTAAGCACTTGATCACCAACAATATGAATTTCGAAAGTCTGGATTATATTATCATCTACGATGATCAGGGCCAGATTTTGGGCGATACCTTTAACGGACGCGTGCCCAAAGCGCTGGCCGTTTCGGATTTTTCAAAGGTTTCGCAAAGTAAATCGGCCCGTTTACTAAACATTCCGGAAATAAATGCCGAATGTTATGATATCTGGATTCCGGTCGAGGAAGGATATATCGGTTTTGCGCGCATCGGGATGGATACGAATTACGTAAAAAAGACGGTGTTTGCGACTATTAAATTGATTATCATAACGATTTTGATCGTGACCTTTATCGGAATTTTAATGGTGATCTTTCTGGCCGGCCGTTTGATACGACCCATTACCTATTTAACCAAACGTGCCGATGAAATTAGTCAGGGGAAATTGGAAGAACCGGTTTCCATTAAAACCGGAGATGAGATCGAACGCTTATCCGAAGCTTTGGAGCGCCTGAGGGAATCGGTTAAAATTGCTTTGGAACGTTTAAAAAAATATCAATCGATTCGCATGTAAATCTTTATTAAAGAGGTAACGCTATGGTACAAACGCGTAAATTGAAAGACGGTAGCCGTCAGGTTATTTTGAACGGTAAACAATATGAGGCCATTACCAAAGTGCTTTCGGAATTGGCGACCAAGACGAAAGCCTCGGCCATTTTGTTTGCCGATATGAGCGGCCAGTTGATTAGTCAGCGGGGCAATACCGAAGATATGAACACCACGGTACTTTCCGCTTTGGCTGCCAGCGATTTTGCGGCCACTTCGGAAATGGCCAAGTTAGTGGGGGAAGAAGCCAAGTTCAAGCTGCTTTTTCATGAAGGCGAAAAGCGCAATGTGTATCTTTCCAATGTGGGCGACGATTTTTTCCTGATTGTGGTGTTTGATGTCAGCGTTACGCTGGGTCTGATTCGGATTTACACCAAAAAAGCCATCGAAGATTTACTGAACGCTTTGCAGGAAGAAAGTGAAGAAGGTGAGACCACCGAAAAAATGATCGATGATGATTTTAGCTCGTTGTTGGGTGATGCATTGGATGATAATTTTAAATAAATTGTAATTTGCTATTGATCGTTGGGGAAGAAGTCGATTTTAAGTAAAGAGGAACAGGATGTTTATTAATTGGGCATTACAGGAAATCAATCTCAAAATTGTTTATTACGGGCCTGGCATGAGTGGAAAAACAACCAATCTGGAATACATCCACTCGAAATTGGATCCGTCGCTAAAAGGTGAACTGGTTTCGCTAAAAACCAAAGAAGACCGTACGATTTTCTTTGATTTCATGCAGATCGAAGTAGGGCGCATTAAAGGTAAAAAACCGAAATTCAATTTGTACACCGTTCCGGGGCAAGTCTATTACGCTTCCAGCCGTAAGGTGATATTAAACGGTGTGGACGGCATTGTCTTTGTGGCTGATTCCCAGCCGCATCGAATGGAAGCCAATATTGAAACCCTTCTGGATTTGGAAGAGAATTTAAAGCAGGAAGGCCACAGCCTGGATAATTTCCCCTGGGTTATTCAATACAATAAACGGGATTTACCCGGTGTGGAACCGGTGGAGGTCTTGCAAAAACGATTAAACTTTTTTGATGTTCCGCATTTCGAAGCCATTGCCGTTCGCGGTGACGGCGTGTTCGATACCCTGAAGGCGGTGATTAATCTGGTTGTGCGCCACGTGCAGGATCAATTGTAAAAATTTTTGTCGTTTTCCAATTTTCCGTATTTTAAGCCTTCTCCCGGTATTTCGGGAGAAGGCTTTTATTTATGTGAAAAAGGAAAGTACCGTTACGTCATGGATGCTGACAAAGCCCGTCGTCGCCGTTTGCGTAAAGAAATATTCGCCTGGACACTGTACGATTTTGCCAACACTTCTTACAGCGTCATCGTGGTGACCGTCGTGTACGCCATCTACTACAAACAATACATTGTGGGTAATTTTACCATAAATTTGGGCCACTGGGTTCGCAATCCTGCGGATTTTTTATGGGGCCTGGGCGGCTCGCTTTCCATGTCCTTGGTCGCTTTAAGCGCTCCGATCATGGGAGCCGTGGCTGACTACAGCAACCGTAAAAAACTGTTCATGCTCATTTACACGCTTTTATGTATTGTGGCTATGGCTTCTTTGTATTTTTTGCAGCCCGGCATGATTTTGCAAGGTCTCGTTTTATTTATTCTGGGTAATTTGGGTTTCGAAGGGGCACTGGTTTTTTACAACGGGTTCCTACCGCAAATTTCGCGGCCGGACAATATCGGCAAAATTTCCGGTTACGGTTTTGCCATCGGCTATGTGGGCTCGCTCATCTCCCTACTCATTGCTTTGCCCTATGCCACACAGGCCTTTGCCCGTCACAATCTGGCGCTCATGCGTCCCACGTTTGTTTGGGCTGCTCTTTTCTTTTTTGTTTTTTCCCTGCCTTTTTTTGTGTTGGTGCGCGAGCGCGCCATCAGCGTTCCCGATGAAACGAAAAATTTTTTTAAGGAAGGCTATCGCCGCACGTTAAAAACCTTAAAGCAAATTCGTAAATTCCCCGAAATTACCAAATTTTTAGCCGCTTATTTCATTTACATCGACGGGGTAAACACCGTCATTTATTTCAGCGGTATTTACGCCAGCTCCACCTTAGGTTTTACCGTGCAACAGGTCATCGAATTTTTTGCCATTGTGCAATCGTCCGCCATTTCCGGCTCTTACGTATTCGGCTATTTAACGGATAAATTCGGCCCCAAAAAGACCATCATGATTACGCTTGTTTTGTGGATTATCGTTGCCGTGGGCGCTTTTTTCTCGTACAATATGGCCGTTTTTTATGTGGTCGGTTTGATTGCCGGCATTGCCATGGGTTCTTCTCAGTCGGCCAGCCGTGCCTTAATGGGGCGTCTCATCCCGCAGGGCATGGAAGCCGAGTTTTACGGCTTTTACGCTTTAATGGGTAAATTCTCTTCGATCTTAGGCCCGCTGGTCTTCGGGCTGGTTTCCACGGTAACCGGCAACCAACGTTATGCCATTTCTTCGCTTTTGATTTTCTTCTTAACGGGTTTGTTCTTGATTGCTCGCGTTGACGAGCGCATTACCTACAAAAAGGTAGTGCTGTAAAATTCCGTGTATCGAGTCCGGTTAATTATTATACGGATTTTAAAACACATCGGCCGATTGGTTTAGCAGGTGTGTTTTTTCGGTTGAATGAGGTGGCGGGAATTCTTACCTTTCGTTTGGGGAGAACGAGCGAAATGTTCCGGCACTTCGCGAGCTTTTGACAGGTAGAAAGCCCACAAAATAAAGGCGATTAAAATTTGGCAAAGCTTGGTAAAATCATTATATTCGCAACTTTCCTGAGTTTTTTGCTCTGTTCTTTGACACGGGCCGATCGGTTGCAAAAGATCACCCGCGGTAGTTTTTTATTTTACTTTTCCAAAGGCGACAGCCTGCTTGTGGAATATTTAATAAAAGAAACGGACAGGCCGTTACGCAAAGTTGAATCCTTTTTCTTTGAATCGTTAACCACACCGGTCACGATTCTGCTGGTCAAGTCCGATCGCGCCTTCCGGGCTTATTTTCACAATCGCATTCCGGAATGGAGTCAGGCCATTGCCATCCCGCGCGAACGCATGATCGTACTGAAACTCAGTGATGCGGAACAAATTCGCAAAGGCCCGCAAATTTTAGTGCACGAAGTGGTTCATATTTTGGTGTACGATCATCTGAAAGGAGCCGGTATTCCGACCTGGTTAAATGAAGGCCTGGCCGAATATTTTAGTGAAGGCGATTTAAGTTTACAAAAGAAGATCATTCTGGCCGATGCCATTGTCAGTAATCGTACGATCGATTTGACGGCAATTGACACGTTGTTCCGTTTCGGGACGGCCAAAGCGCGCTTAGCCTACATCGAATCGCAAAGCGCCGTTGCCTTTTTAATGCAAAAATACGGCGCCGACCGGTTGCGGCAATTATTGGATTATCTGGCTCAGCGTAAAATCTTGAATGATGCTTTTTTGTTAACCTATCATTTCGATTTTTTGGATTTTGAGATCAAATGGAACGAATACATTTACAAGCATTATCGCTATTTGGTTTTATTGAAATTTGAAGAGTGGATTTTTGCTTTTATTACGCTTTTATTTTTGCTGGCCGTATTCGTGGTATTTTTGCGTAATAAGAAAAAAATCAAAAAAATGGAAGAAGAGGAAGAAAACGACTTGTTTAACGGATTTTTGGAATATCATGATCAATCGCAAGAAGGAGACTGAGCCGTGTACGTTCCCAAAAAAATATTTTTGACAAAGGGAGTTGGAGTTGCCGGTGAGCAATTGACCAGTTTCGAAATGGCCTTGCGCAATGCCGGGGTGGGCCCGTTTAACCTGGTATCCGTTTCCAGTATTTATCCGCCGGGTTGTAAGTTGGTCAGCCGTGAAGAAGGCCTTAAAGAATTGGAACCCGGACAAATTGTGCATGCGGTTTACAGTCGCAATGCCACCAATGAACCCGGACGACGTATTACGGCCTCGGTGGGTCTGGCCATTCCCAAAGATATTTCGGCTTACGGATATCTTTCGGAGCATCACGGTTACGGTCAAACCGAAGAAGAATCGGGTGAATATGCCGAAGATCTGGCGGCCGAAATGCTGGCTACCATTTTGGGGGTGGAATTCGACATGGATTTGAGTTGGGACGAAAAGCGCAATATTTGGCACATTTCCGGAAAAATCGTACATTCGCAAAACATTACCCAGTTTGCCAAAGGAGACGCGCGCGGTTTGTGGACGACGGTTTTTGCCGCGGCTATTTTGTTGCCGTAACATAAAGACGATTAAAATCCCGAAAAATTTTAGGGCCCAATAGACTGTCCTTTCGTTTTTGTACATTAAAAAAGGTACCGTTGCATGCTGCGTTTTTTGCAAGATGAAATCCCCGAATGCTCCTACGAGCAGGCCGCGATGGTTGTACTACCTCTGGGCTACGAAAAAACGACCAGTTACGCCAAAGGGACGGGCAACGGCCCCCAGGCCGTGTTGCAGGCTTCGCCTTATCTGGAAATTTACGACGAAGAATTGGATGCCGAGCCCTATCGCAAGGGCATTTTTACCCTGGAGCAACCGTCCTTTACCGGCGATACGCAGCAGGATTTCGAAAACATTACCCGACTGGTGGGGCGGCTGCTACAGGATGAAAAATTTGTCATTTCCATCGGCGGCGAACATTCGATTAGTTTTCCCTTGTTTCGGGCCTTTAACGAGGTGTTTTCGGATTTGTGGATCGTCCAGTTAGACGCGCATGCCGATTTACGCGATACGTACCAGGGCACGCCTTATTCCCATGCCTGTGTCATGCATCGTATTCTGGAATTGACACCCAACATCGTGCAATTGGGGATTCGTTCATTAAGTATGGAAGAAGCGCAGCTTATTCGTCAAAAGGGTTTGCACACCTATTTTGCGCACGAAATGTACCGCGGCTGGCCGCAGGATGTGTGGGAATATTTGGGCGAAAATGTGTATTTGACCGTGGATGTGGATTTTTTCGATCCTTCTTTGATTCCTGCCACGGGAACTCCGGAACCGGGCGGTTTTTTCTGGCCGGAGACCATGGCCTTTTTACGGCGCCTTTTTGCTACAAAGAATGTGGTGGGCTGCGATGTGGTCGAATTAAGTCCCATTAACGGGCTTCATGCCCCCGATTTTACTATTGCCCGATTCGTTCATAAATTAATGGGTTACAAGTTCTGTTTGTAAAGAGCAGGGCGTTTGTTTTTTGAAAACACAGGAGTAAGAATGAAAAAAATAAAATTTGCTTTCGGCATTCATAACCATCAACCCATCGGTAATTTTGATTTTGTTTTTGAAGAGGCTTACCAAAAAAGTTACCGTCCGTTTCTGGAGGTTTTGCAACGCCATCCGGCCGTGCGCATTTCCATTCATTTTACGGGTATTTTATTGGATTGGTTTGAAAAGCATCATCCGGATTTATTGGAGATGATTGTGCAAATGGTGGATCGCGGTCAATTGGAAATCATGAGCGGCGGCTATTACGAACCGATCCTTTCGGTTATTCCCGAGCGCGATCAACTCGGACAAATTGCCAAATTAAACGAACGTATTCGTAATCTCTTTAATTATGAACCGCAAGGCATGTGGTTGGCCGAACGGGTCTGGGAACCTACCCTGCCCACACCGTTGCGCAAAGCGGGAATGCGCTACACCGTTTTGGACGACACCCATTTTAAATATGCCGGATTGCAGGAGGAAGATTTAAAGGGCTATTTTTTAACCGAAGACCTGGGGCATACCGTGGCCCTGTTCCCCATTAACAAAACCTTGCGTTACACCATACCGTTTCAGGATGCGCAGCAAACAATCGAAGCCCTGCAGAATATGGCCACGGAAGAAGGAACTAATTTAATGGTTTTTGCCGATGACGGAGAAAAATTCGGCGTATGGCCCAATACCTTTAAGCACGTTTACGAAGACGGCTGGCTGGAGAATTTTTTTCGCACATTGGAAGAAAACGCACACTGGATCGAACTGGTACATTTTTCCGAAGCATTGGAACAGCTTAAACCGGTGGGTAATATTTATTTGCCTACGGCTTCGTATTCCGAAATGATGGAATGGTCTCTCTTCACTCCCGCCATTAAAAAGTTCGAAGCCTTTCAGCACAAATTGCAAGAGAACGGTTTGTGGGATGCGTATGCCATTTTCGTGCGCGGCGGATTCTGGCGCAATTTTATGAGCAAGTATTCCGAAGTCAATGTCATGCACAAAAAAATGCTTCGATTAAGTCATTTAATCAACCGCAATTCCATTACCGATCAGCACAAATTTCAAAAGGCGCTGGATCATCTTTGGGCGGCACAGGTCAATTGTCCTTACTGGCACGGGGTTTTCGGCGGCCTGTATTTAAGTCATTTACGATTTGCTATTTTTAATCATTTGATCGAAGCCGAAAAAATTTTAGACGAACATCGTTCCTTGCCGGAAGTCAATATCGTGGATTTCGACGCCGACGGACATGATGAGATTTTAGTGGAGACCAAAATACACGATGCCTATTTTAAGCCTGATTCCGGTGCTATCATGTTCGAATTCGATTTTAAGCCCACGGCCAAAAATTTGCTGGATACGATGACCCGCCGCGAAGAAGCCTATCACGAAAAGCTGAAAGAGGCCGTTTTTGTCGGAGATGAACAACAAATGAACGGTGGGCAAACCGCCAGCATTCACGATCTGGTTTTGACCAAAGAACCTGATTTGATGCAATATTTGCATTATGATTACTACGAACGGCGCTCTCTGGTGGATCATTGTTTTCCGCTGGAGACCAGCTTGCAGGCCTTTGCCGACGGACAAGCCGAAGAATTGGCCGATTTTTACAACGGCGCTTACACATTGCAAAAAGCCGTGCGCCAAAAAAACAAGACCATTCTTTATTTTAAACGGCAAGGTACAATTCGGCAAAAGAACAAACGCCTGCCTTTAGAAATTGAAAAAACCGTGATTGTCTGCCACACCCAGGCCGATGTGGAGGTTTCTTACACCTTAACCAATTTGTCCGAAGAAGAGCTGCATTTCTTATTCGGCGTGGAATTTAATTTCGGTCTTCAGGCCGGACAGGCGGAAGATCGCTATTACTATGTCTCCGAAGGTCGGTTAGACCCGCCTTATTTAAACAGCAGCGGAGTGATTGATGATGCGGTTATGATCGGTTTGCGGGATGAGTATCTGAAAACGGATATTCAGGTCCGTGCCGAAGATGTGAAGGAAATTTGGCGGGCACCGGTGGAAACCATTTCGCTTTCGGAAGGAGGTTTCGAACGGGTTTATCAGAGTTCGGCCGTGCTTATGGTGCATGAAATACATCTGGAAAAACGTGTGCAATTTACGGTTCGTCAATTCGTGCAAAAGATAGAAGGTTAAGAAGAAAATGCAAGGTAAGCGCAGTCGATATCTGCTTTATTTGATCATCCTGTTGTTGGCCTATTTTATTTATTCCAATTACGAATTTTTATTTTATGCCTATCTCTCGCCGGAAAAACAGAGCAGCGTAAAAATAAAGACCGCATTGGACTACATTAACCGCTACTATGTGGATTCGGTCGATTGGCAAGCCACGGGCGATCAGGCCATTAAAGGAGCCCTGCAAACTTTGGATCCGCATTCCATTTATTTAAGCCGGGCCGAAGTGAAAGCCGTGGAAGAAAGTTTTGAAGGCCGCTATCAGGGGATCGGTATTCAATTCGATATCGTGGGCAATTATCCCACGGTCATTGCCGTCATCCCCGGTTCGCCGGCAGCCCGGGT
>CAZHIZ010000020.1:19576-27156 GCA_964532875.1 uncultured Caldithrix sp.
TTTGCCAGCACCACTTCCGACGAATTGGAGCAGGCCCTGGACGATTTGCAAAACAAGGGCATGAAACGCCTGGTGCTGGATTTGCGCGATAACGGCGGCGGTTTGTTACGTCAGGCCGTGGAAGTGGTGGCCAAGTTTATTCAAGGGCGCAAACTGGTGGTGTTTACGCGCGGCAAATTAAAACGCTTCGACGAAAAATTTTACACGGATTTCCCGCGAAAAGTGCGCACTTTCCCTTTGATTTTGCTGATTAATCACAATACGGCCAGTGCTTCGGAAATCGTGGCCGGAGCCCTGCAGGACTACGATCGCGCTTTATTGGTGGGCACCAACAGCTTTGGTAAGGGGCTGGTGCAAAACGAGTTCGGTTTGCCGGACGGATCGCGCATCCGATTGACGGTTTCAAAATATTACACACCCAGCGGGCGTTTGATTCAACGGCCCTACAAAAATATTTCACGCGAGCAATATTACGACGAATTATGGAACGACAGTTTGCAGTTCAAACCGGATACTACTAAGGTCTTTTACACAAGTAAAGGACGTAAGGTGTATGGTGGAGGGGGCATTCAGCCGGATATTGTGGTTCCCTTTAAAAATCCCGTCAAATCCGCATTGTGGATTTTGAAATTGCTGGAAAAGCGTCTGTTTTTCGAAACGGTGGAAGCCTGGAGCGGCCGGCTGAAAATGTGGAGCTCGGATTTTGATGCGTTTAATCGCAAGTACCGTGTGCCGCAGGCCATGTTGCGCACTTTGCGGACTTTGGCCGCTAAAAACGGTGTTAAAATTCCGGCCGGCGAATTCAAAAAAGAAAGCCCATATTTACGAAATCGTTTAAAGGCCGAAATCGCCAGACATTTTTGGGACAGTGCGCGCTATTATCAGGTTTTGCTTGAGAATGACAACCAATTGGCCGCGGCATTGGAACATTTTAAGGAGGCCGAAGGTTTATTAAAGACAAAGGGATACACAGAGAAATAGTAAAAATTAGAATTGACTTCAATCGAGAAAAATAGTAAACTACTTACTAAAATTTGATTTGTAATTATTTGTAATAATTGTAAGAGCAACTAAGAAAGGGAGTTGTTGATATGGTTGAACTTTTTTTAGCCGGTGGACCATTCATGTGGCCAATTTTGATCCTTTTTATCATTGGTATTGGCTATGTTATTGAAAGATTTTGGACATTGACACGTGCTTCGATAAACACGAGAAAATTTCTTGCCCGGTTACATAATGCCTTGCAAGAAGGCGGTGTGGAAGCTGCTGCAGCCGAATGTGAGAAAACACCCGGTCCGGTTGCTTCGATTTTGCACGCCGGTCTGTCCCGTGCCGATAAAGGTCTGGAACATGTGGAAAAGGCGATTTCCAACGCCGGTTCCATCGAGATGGCCTTTTTGGAAAGAGGTATGTTAGTATTGTCCACGGTAATCGTTTTGGCACCGATGTTAGGTTTTACCGGAACGGTATCCGGTATGGTCGGAGCTTTCGATGCTATTAAAAAGGCAAACGATATTTCGCCAGCCATCGTGGCCGGTGGTATTTCCGAAGCTTTGTTAACCACGTTGTTCGGTTTGGTTGTGGCTATGACCATTCAGATTTTCTACAACTATTTTACTTCCAAAATTGACAAACTGATTATCGACATGGAAGAAAGTTCCGTCGAATTAATGGATGCCTTAATTGATATGGAAGAAAAGAAGAACAAATAACCCTTAGAGGTAGAGTATTATGATCTTGGGTAAAAGAAAAAAAGACAAAGAAGTTGAGATACCCTCTGCCTCATTGCCAGATATTGTGTTCTTGCTTTTAGTCTTCTTCCTGGTCACCACATCCATTGATACGGAAAAGGGTCTGGATCTGGTATTGCCACCGCCGGGAAACGTGGAGATTAAGATTCCCAAAAAGAATTTGGCCAATATGCTTGTCAATGCACAGGGTCAGGTGCTTTTGGACGGCAAAGAAATCAATATTCGCGATATTGCCCGAATTATTAAGCAGAAAATCGCGGAAAATGACAAATTGGTCATTTCTTTGAAGACCGATGCGGATACTGATTACCAAACCTATATCACGGTTTTGGATCAGTTGAAAAAGGCAGGGGCGAAGAAAATCTCACTGGCAGAGCCAGAGAAGTAAGTACGGAGGTCGCTCGATGAAATTTGAAAAGAAAAGCAAAGTGAATGTGGCTATTCCTACGGCCTCAATGCCTGATATTATTTTTATGTTGTTAATTTTCTTTATGGTAGCAACGGTTATTCGGCAGTATTCCGGATTGAAGGTGGATTTACCGGAAGCGACGAAAATTCAAAAAATCCCCGGTTCAAAACGCCACGTTGTTACTATCTGGGCCGACCGTAATCATCGGGTTGTTGTGGATGATATCGCGCTTAAAAAATTGACCAATTTGCGTAGTATTATGTACCAGAAATTGGTTAATGACCCGCAAATTCAGGTCGCCCTTAAAATTGACAAGCGCAATAAAATGGGGTTTGTAAACAAAATCCATCAGGAGCTCCGCAAAGGAGGTACTTTAAAAGTACATTACTTTGCCGTTCCGGGAGGTGAGTTCTAATGAAAGCACTCAAAAAAAATCCCGAAGCCGATTTAAGGCTAAAATACCGCAAGGTATTGGAAGCCTCGATGGCGATTTCTCTCCTCCTGATGATCGTGCTGTTTTATTCGTTTAAGACATTCGAATCGAAGGTTAAATTGCCGGAACGTCCGAATATCACCATTGAGACCGTGCAAATTCCGCCCACGCAGCAAATTCAGAAACCGCCACCCCCGGCTCGTCCGTCCATCCCCGTAGAAGCGGATGACGACGAAATGTTGGATGACGTGACGATTGAAGATACCGATGTAAATATGGCGCCGGAGAAAAACTTACCGCCTCCGCCGCCGCCCGAAGACGAAGAAGTTTACGAATTCTTCGCCGTATCTCAAAAGCCCGTTCTAATCCACAAAGCCAAACCGGTATATCCGGAATTGGCCCGCAAAGCCGGAATCGAGGGAATTGTGGTGGTAACGGTTACGATCGGGAAAGACGGACATGTGGAAGACGCCAAGATTTTTAAATCGATTCCCATGTTGGACGAGGCTGCTTTGGAAGCGGCGCGAAAATGCGTATTTAAACCGGCTAAACAGCGTGACAAATACGTACGGGTTAAGATGAATATTCCATTTCACTTTAAGCTGAAATAATCTCACAGGCAGCCTTAGGGCTGCCTTTCTTTTCTTTATCGATTATCTTGCGGATATTCAATTGTATGAAACCTAAAAAAATTCTTTTTATTTTAAATCCGATTTCCGGCCTGCAGCGCAATAAAAAGTCAATCGAATATTTAATTCACCGTGAATTCCAAAATCATTCCACTCTTGATTACGAAATCGTTTACACCGAGTATGCCGGTCATGCTTCCGTTCTTTCCAAAGAAGCGGCTAAGAACGGCGCGTATGCGGTGGTAGCTGTCGGCGGCGACGGCACCATCAATGAAGTCGCCAGCGGCCTGGTGAACACCGATACGGCTTTGGGGATTATTCCGCGCGGTTCAGGTAACGGTTACGCGCGTTCGCTAAAAATCCCTTTAAGGGCAGCAGAAGCTATCGAGACATTGAAATACGGCCGTCTTCTAAAAGTGGACGTGGGCAAGGTCAATCAATATTATTTCTTCAATGTCATGGGGGTGGGATTCGATTCGTACATCGGTGCCAAATTTCAGGATTTCGGATTGCGCGGCCCGATTCCCTATTTTTATATCGGTGTTAAAGGTTGGTTTCAATATGACTATGAAGGTTTCCTGTTAAAATTCGGCGATCGCGTTTTAAATATGCGTCCTTTGCTGGTCGCGGTAGCCAATGCTCCGCAATACGGCATGGGCGCCTTTATTGCGCCACAGGCAAAGATGGATGACGGATTGCTCGATTTGTGCATTCTGGAGAAGATGAAAACATGGCAAGCCTTGCCGCGTTTGCATCGCTTATTTAACGGAACGGTTGAGAAGGTTCCTTTTTACAAACACTTTGCGGTTAAGGAATTGATCATCGAGCGTGAAAAAGACAAGGGTTTATTCCACACGGACGGTGAGCCGCGCATGGGCGGCAAAGAATTGAAAATTTCCATTTTGCCTTTGGCCCTTCAGGTGATTGTTGCGGCGGAAGGGGATAATAAACGATGAAAAAATTCATTATCGAGTTAAAGGTGCGGTCGTACGAATGTGATTTGTACGGGCACGTGAATAATGCCGTGTATTTGAATTATTTTGAAGCGGCACGTGTGGAATTTCTGGAAGCCATTGATCTTGACCTGAACAAATTGAAGAATATCGGATTTTTGCTGCCGATTGTGCGCATCGAGATCGATTACAAACGGCCTTTGTTTGCCGGCGAACGGATCGAAATAAGCGCCGAGTGGGTCAAACGGGGAGTGAGTTCGGCCGTATTTCGTCAGGCCGTAATTAAAAAAGGAACGGGAGAATTGGCCGCTCAGGCTCTGGTAACCTGGGTAGCCACCGATCTGCGAGGCAAACCTATCGCCATTCCACAGATCATTTTGGAGCGAACCCAAAAGAAATTCGGCGATTTACCCGAACTGGGCAAATAGGACGTGTTGGGTTTACAGAATACAAAATAAAAAATAAAAATGTGGTCAGGTTTTCTTATCATTAGGATACCCCGGTGATCAAGTGAGTGTTGCGCCGCAAGGCGGGAACACTCGAGATCCGGCTGCTTTTCTTGTGGTTATTGAAGTCCCACTTATCAACTCCCTTGCCGATTCCAACCTATTCCAAAAATTTGACACCCCAAATAACCAGTAAACCCAATAGGAAAGTGAACAGGCGTGGAATGCGATCTACGGCGTGATGGTGTACCTCGGGCAACAAATCGTCCGCCGCCACGTGTAAAAAGGTTCCTGCCGAAAAAGCAATTAAAAAACCGATTGTCTGATGACTTGCCGTTCCTTTAAAGAAGAAATAGGTAATAAAGGCCCCTAAAGGTACCATTAAAGAAAAAGCCGTTAAATAGGAAAATAATTTTTTATTCGAATAATGCTCCTTAATGAACAAACTGGTTAAAGACAACGACGCCGGTAGCTTATGGAACAACACGGCTAAAAATACAATGAGTCCCAACCGTGGCACCATGATGCCTGCCCCAAGGGCCAGACCGGTAATTAAACTGTGCAGAGAAAGGCCGATAAAGGCGGTTAAACCCAGTTTGTGATATTCGCAGTGTTCAGCCGGGCAGGGATGGGTCATTACAAATTTTTCCAGAAGATACAATGCTAAAAATCCTAACAGGGTGCCCATACCCACCTGCGCACCAATGTATTTGACGGCATCGGGGATCATGTGCAAAAAAGAAGCGCCCAGAAGGACACCGGCGCCTAAACTGATGAACAAATGTATTAATCGTGAATTTTCCCTGAAATAAAACGGGATCAATCCTCCCAACCAGGCTATGATAATAATAATTACCGAATATACGATCAATTGTAGCAAATATGCGTTCATTCTCGGCCTCCGTTGTTATGTACAAATGCGCTTGAAATCGAGTGCAAACTTAGGATTGACTTTTATCTTGTCGATTCTTTTTCTTTTTTACGGCAATGGTTCCTTCCAATTGCGGAAACTTGCCATGGATACCTTGATAGAAAGCGCGAATTTTTTCGATGTCTTTTTCAATGTCGCCGCTGGGCCAAACAACCGGCCCGAATCCACCTGTTTTGGTTTTGTAATCCAGAAATCCCAAAGCGATGGGAACCCTTGCTTCCAAAGCCATGAAATAAAATCCCGTGCGCCAATAATCGTTTTTTTTGCGTGTGCCTTCCGGTGAAAGCGTTAAAACAAATTGTTCGCTTTTGTTGAAAATATTTGTGACTTTTTGAACCAAATTTTGCGATTTTTCACGATTAATCGGAACGGCACCCGCCCGTTTCAGAATCCAACTTAGCGGCCAGTGAAATAAGGATTGTTTGGCCAGCCATTTAAGATCGACGCCCATGGACCAAAAGACCACAAGTCCGATAAAAGCATCCCAATTGGATGTGTGGGGATATCCGATCATAACATATTTGGGATAGGGAGGTACCTGTCCCGCGGTTTTCCAGCCCATTATACGTAAAACGCGTTTTGCCAAATGTTGCAGAAAGCGTTTTTGTGTATTTGTATCCGCTTTTACGCGCACCGGGTCTCTCCGAATTTGTTAACAATATTTAACATTACGGCACCATCCGTACAACATGATTTAAATAATTCTAATCATTTGGTGAAAATAGGAGCAAAAAGTTGCAAAATTTTTAAAGGAAAATCTGCAAATTGATTATAATCCTATTTTTTTCATTAGTGTTTTGATGGGCCTGGAATTTTGCATGATGTAAAAATGAATGGCCGGTACGTTGTGTTCCAGCAATTCTTTTACCTGGCGATAGGCCCAATCAATACCGATTTCCAGGACTTCGGCATCATCTTTTGCAGCCAAAACCCGATCGGTTAGTTCCGTTGGCAAGGAAATGTGAAAGGACGAGGGGATGGAAGTGAGTTGACGCTTGGATGTTAAAATTTTAAGTCCGGGAATGATGGGCACATCAATACCCGCCTGACGACATTTTTTCACAAAATCGAAATAGAATCGATTGTCGTAAAACATCTGGGTTACGGCATAATCCGCTCCGGCCGATACTTTACGTTTCAGATTTTTAATGTCGAATTCCAGATTGGGGGCGGCAATGTGTTTTTCGGGGTAAGCGGCCACCCCGATGCAAAAGTTGGACGGTTTGGCCTCAACCAGATCTTCTTCCAGGTATTTGCCCCGGTTCATATCGCTGATCTGGGCCACTAAATCGGCGGCATATTGATTCACACTTCTTCCGGCAATGAGCGGCTTTTGGTAGCCACTGTCTTCACCGCGGATAGCCAGAACATTTTCGATGCCCAGATATTGTAAATCGATCAAAAAATCTTCGGTTTCTTCGCGCGTAAAACCGTGGCATAACACATGGGGTACGGCATCGATGTTGTATTTATTTTGAATTAAAGCACAAATACCCAACGTGCCGGGGCGTTTACGTTTGATTTTACGCTTAATGCCCTCGGGCGTTTCTTCGTAACTTACTTCCGCCGCGTGGCTGGTGATGTCGATAAAAGGTGGATGATATTGGGCAATATCGTCCACGACACGTAACAAACTGTGAATATCCCCGCCGCGTTTGGGCGGAATAATTTCGAAACTGATCAGCGTATGGGGCGCTTTGGCCAAATGCTCGATTACTTTCATGTTATGATTGTCCCGTATTGAATCCCTTGCAGAAATAATTGGCTCAAATATATTAATTTTTTTAGCTATAGTCTAATTTTACTGCAAAAAACGCATAAATATGCACATAGGCCCAGAGAGAAACAAATAAAAATTTTTGTTTCCCATGGCCCTTTTGAATACATTTAATCTCTTTAGGAAAAAGCTCGTGAGAGAAGGGAATTGGTTGAACGGTTGAATGATTGAATGGGAACTGGGAACTGGTCCCGCTATTGCGGGATTCCGCCAAAGGCGGTAGAACTTGGAACTTGGAACTGGGAACTGGG
>CAZHIZ010000020.1:27256-34429 GCA_964532875.1 uncultured Caldithrix sp.
GGAACTGGGAACTGGGGATTAGGAACTGGGCTGTGATCAACCGGTTTTCTTGGTGAACGCCATTGAACAAATAGCTGCTTCCGACTAAAGTTTATCGCGATTCGGGATTATTTCAAGGGGCGATCCGCGTTATTAAGCTTTTTATTTTCAAATCATAGGATTTAAAGAAAGGCGGAGATAAGAATGACCAAGACGAATGAAAAAAAAGTACATCACATTACACTTATTCCGGGGGACGGCATCGGCCCGGAAGTGACATCGGCTGCCCGCAAGGTGCTGGCAGCCGTGGGTGTAAACATCAATTGGGAAATTGTGGATGCCGGCGCCGGCGCCATCGATAAGTTCGGCAGCGTATTGCCGGATGAAACGTTGGATTCCGTGCGTAAAAACAAGGTAGCTTTAAAAGGGCCCATTACCACCCCCATCGGGGGCGGCTTTCAATCGGTTAACGTGCAATTGCGCAAGGCGTTGGACTTGTACGCCAATGTTCGTCCGGTTAGCTCGGCTCTGGGCATTACTTTTCAACACAGGCCGGTGGATTTGGTGATTTTTCGTGAAAATACGGAAGATTTGTACGCCGGGATGGAGTATGAAGTGGCGCCCGGAGTGGCTCAGAGTTTGAAGATTATTACCGAAAAAGCCTCCACGCGCATTGCCAAGGCTGCCTTTAAGTGGGCGCAAAAACGGGAACGCAAACTGGTGCATGCCGTGCACAAAGCAAATATCATGAAAAAGAGCGACGGTTTGTTTTTGGAAAGTGTGCGCAAAGTGGCGGCCGAATATCCCGAGATTACCTACAAAGAAATTATCGTGGATAACTGCGCCATGCAAATGGTGATGCATCCCGAACAATTTGACGTGGTGGTGTTGGGTAATTTGTACGGCGACATCATTTCCGATTTGGCTGCCGGTTTGGTCGGCGGATTGGGTGTGGTACCGGGTGCCAATTTGGGTGACGATGTGGCGGTCTTTGAATCGGTTCACGGAAGCGCCCCGGACATTGCCGGAAAAGGCATTGCCGATCCGGTGGCAACCATTCTTTCGGCTACGATGATGTTGCGGCATCTGGGAGAAATAAAGGCGGCCAATCGCATTCAAGCGGCTTTGGTTCTTCTGTTCGCCGAACGCAAGCACTTAACTCCGGATCTGGGCGGAACGGCTACAACCAACGAGCTGGTGGACGCTTTAATTGAGAAAATCCAGATTTTACGCTGAATGAATGCAGCAAAAATCCATTAAAATTTACGACGGAACATGGTGACGATGCTTGATTTCCAAAAATTACACGAGATTATCCAAACGCACCGATCGTTTTTGTTAATTAGCCATATTTACACAGACGGGGACGCGCTCGGTTCCATTTTGGCCTTACATCGCTATTTAAGTAAAGCGGGAAAACAGGTGGAAGCCGTTGTCCCAGGAGACATTCCCGAACAATATGGTTTTCTGAATCCCGAAAAGGCCATTAACCGTCTGAATGAGCGGCAAACACTCGATTTCATTCGGCAGGCGCAGGTGGCCATTATTCTGGATATCAGTGCATTGGAACGCATGGATCGCTGGTACAAACCCGTAATGGAAAGCCAGGCCCTCAAGGTGTGCATCGATCATCATCCGAAAGGTTGCAGCGGGGTCGATTTTCAAATCGTAAATGTGAAACGTATTGCCACGGCGGAAATTATTTTCGAATTCTTCAAGACCAACGACATTGCCATCGATAAAGAAACGGCGCTTTTTTTGTACACGGGTGTTTTAAGCGATTCGGGGAGCTTTCGCTTTGAGGGGACCAGCAGTTTTACCTTGCAAATGGCTGCCGAATTAACCGCTCTCGGTTTGGACCCGGCCTGGATTTATCGTCAGGTGTTTGAACACAGCAATAAACGGCAATTGCGTTTTTGGGGACACGTCCTGACGCATTTGCAATCCGAAGGCCCGGTGGATTGGGCCGTGGTACCTAAGGAAACCCTGAGACGTTTCGGAGTGCGTGTTGAAGATATGAACGGTTTGGTCGATATTATTCGACGGGATGCAACGGCCAGGGTGTTTGTTATGTTTGTGGAAAACTTTGACGCGGAAATTATGGTGGGTTTGCGTTCCAAGGACGGGTTTGACGTCGGGGAAATTGCACGCCGGTTCGGTGGCGGCGGCCATTTTCATGCGGCCGGCTTTTCCAGCAAAAAGGCCATGGATACGGTCGTGCGCGAAACGTTACAAGCCATTCGGGAAAAAACAGAATAAGGAAGTATCATGATTCGCTATCTTACGGCAGGGGAATCTCACGGGCCGGCCTT
This sequence comes from uncultured Caldithrix sp., assembly GCA_964532875.1. Classification (GTDB taxonomy): domain Bacteria; phylum Calditrichota; class Calditrichia; order Calditrichales; family Calditrichaceae; genus Caldithrix. The sequence continues at coordinate 29,548 of CAZHIZ010000020.1, forward strand.
AAGCGGTATTATCGAAGGCATGCCGGCGAATTTACCAATTGATTTGGATTTGGTGAATTACGAACTGCATCGGCGGCAACAGGGCTTTGGCCGGGGCGGACGTATGAAGCTGGAAAGCGACCGCATCGAGGTGCTTTCCGGCATCCGCTTTAAGAAAACCCTGGGGTCCCCTATCGGTTTTATTTTAAGGAATAAAGATTGGGAAAACTGGACGGAAATCATGTCCCAAAGCGAAGGCAGTCCCGGCCGCGAGATTACCCGTCCCCGCCCGGGACATGCGGATTTGAGCGGTGCGTTAAAATATCACTTTGAAGACATGCGCAACGTTTTGGAACGATCCAGTGCGCGCGAAACGGCCATGCGTGTGGCCGTCGGGGGATTTGTCAAACAGTTGCTAACTTACTTTGATATGCACATTTTTTCGCATGTGTTACAAATCGGGCCTGTTAAAGCCCGCGCAGAGGTGATCCAGGAGATCGTGAAAAACAACGACATCAACGAACGCGCCGATCGCTCACCGGTACGTTGCCTGGATGCCGAAGCCGAGAAGGAGATGGTCGAGTTCATTAAAGAAACCAAATCCAAAGGTGATACGGTGGGTGGGATTATTCAAATCATTATTCGAAATGTTCCGCCCGGATTGGGCAGTTATGTGCATTGGGATCGCAAGCTGGACGCCCGTCTGGCCGCGGCTTTGATGTCCGTTCAGGCCGTGAAAGGGGTCGAAGTGGGCCTGGGCTTTAAAGGGGCCCGGTTTTTGGGATCGCAATTCCATGACGAAATGTTCTGGCAAGATCATTCCGTGGTACGCCGAAGTAATCATGCCGGCGGCATCGAAGGGGGCATGAGCAACGGCCAGGACATTGTTTTGCAGATTTTCATGAAACCCATTCCCACATTGATGAAGCCGTTGCATTCTGTTGATGTGAAGAGTAAAGAAAACATTTCGGCCCACAAGGAACGCAGCGATGTCACGGCGGTTCCGGCTTGTTCCGTGATTGCCGAGGCGGTGGTGGCGCCGGTGGTGGCCAATGCCTTTATGGAAAAGTTCGGGGGCGATACGGTGGACGATATGGCCGAAGCCCTGAAACGCTACAAAAAACGCATTCGATTTTAGTTTAGGAGACTCTCCATGAAGCGGGTTATTATTGAATATTGTGATGTCTGAAACTACCACTCAAGGGCGGTCCGCCTGAAAGAAGCCATTGAACGTGCATTCGATCTGAATGTCCAATTTCGCAAAGGGAAAGGCGGCAGTTTCGAAATATTTTTGGAGAATGATCTTCTGTATTCCAAGAACCAGACCTTTCGTTTCCCGCAAAACGATGAAATTCTTACGCTTTTGAAGCAGCGTTTAAAAATCTCCTGAGCGGCGGCAAATTAACAAAGCGGGGATCATCTGCGTCTTATTTTGTGCACCATTTGTTTCCCGACCCGAGACGCTTCGGAGCAAACAGAAAGGATTGCATCATGTCCCTCACGAGAACAGCAAAAAGCCCGTTTTTATTCTTACTGCTCCTGCCTTTGTTTTTACAGGCACAGGAAATTACTCTGGCCCAAACCGGCCGAGGCCCCTGCACGATTCGACTAACGGCTACGATCCGCTGGCAAGCTTTAACCGTTCGCGCGCATCGGGCGGATTTAAAACAATGTACCGTGGGGCAGGAAGTTTTGTTGCACCTTGTAAAACAGGCGGTTACCGGGAAGGCGGCTTTCTTTAAATCTCATGATTTTAAGTCGATTTTTATCGGGCGGATTGTCGAATACCCCGGCTTGATGTCGTATTTGCTCGAACAAAGCAAAAGCGATTCTCTGTGGCTTAAAACGGAAGGGCGCCCGGCCAAAGGCGATGTAAACAGTTACGTGGCAAGGATAATGGCCGGGCATCCCTTAACCGCGCAAATAAATCGATTATTGCAAAAAGCCGGGTACCGCGTGAGCGCTGTTTCGGTAGAAAAAGTGCTGGTCGGAAGTTACCGCCGCATTCCCCGCTATCAAGGGCAAAAATTTAGCGGCGCTTTGCCCTTTGACGCCCAAATGTATTTTACTCTGTCTCCCGTTAAAGAGGCTCAAAATAAGTGAGAGCCTTTTAAACAAACCGTACCGTGTTGAGCCCAAAAAACGATCTGTTTAAAGAAACACGTTTTTGCCGCTTTTAACGAAGCAGAATCATTTTTCTGCTTTGTATTTGGTGTCCGCTGCGCAAACGGTACAGGAAAACCCCGCTGGCCACCTGCCTGCCCTGTGCATCGCAACCGTCCCAAATAACGGAATGGTCGCCTTTTGTCCTCCGCCCCTGCACCAAAGTTTTGATTTTTTGCCCGAGCAGGTTGTACACGGTTAGCCGGACGCGATTATTTTCAGGGATATGGTAAGTAATCGTTGTGGCCGCGTTAAATGGATTAGGGTAGTTGGGGCTTAAGGTAAATTGAGGGCGGGTGCCGCCTGTGCTGAATTCCTGCCCTTTTATTGCCGTGGCCTCCGTTTTGGGATCAAAAGAAAAAAGATAGCCATTGGCCGTGACGATCAATGCCGTGGAATCGCCCATGCGTATTTCACGATAGGGCCCTGTTTGCTCGTTTAATTTCAAAGAAATGAAGGTGTTGGAATGCGCATTGTATGCCAAGAAATCGTAAGGTTGTGCCGCAGTGTACATGACGGCAACCATTCCCCGGGCAGGAGCGGAAACGGTGCTCGTGTAATAATCGGCCACAATTTCCCGAATATCGCGTGTGTAGGCACTAAAGGCGAAATAGTGCCCGGCGTTATTGGAGGCAATGAAGAATTTTTCCCTGCCGTACGTATGCTTTTGGTAATCGTAATCGGATTGCCAGCCTAAAGAGAAGGCCAAATCCTGGTTGGCCGGTACGTCGTGGATTTTTAAATGTCCGTCCCCTTTGTCGTAGGTACAAATAAAATCCTCACCGAAAAACCATTTTCCGTCGCTCGCCAGGGGAAGAACGCTCCAGGCATCTCGTGTCGGGGCATAAACCGTAATTTGTTTGGCCTCTCCGTAAGCCTGCGAACCGTAATAATAGTATTTGCTTTTTATTTGTTCGAAATCGTACGTGTAATACGGTTGCTGAATGGTACGGACGGAATCGTTTTGCGTATTAAAGCTGTAAAGGAAAATGGTTTGGCTTAAGGCGCGCTGACAAAGAGCGATGCCCCAATGGGCATTTAAATGAAAAAGAGTGGCATTGGCGTAACCCTCGGTGGGCGGCGGCAATTCAACGGTATGCTGACGACCGGTTTGACGATTGTTAAAAATTAAATGGTAGGTATCGTATCCGCAAAAGAAATCGCTTCCTGCAAAATAGCCGTGTTCCGGAAGATTTGAATGCAAAACGGATTTACCGACATTAATGGTTTCATTGCTCGACCCGTCGTAAAAATGGGCTGTGATTTCACTGTTTGCAGGATCATCGGTGGTTAATATGCCGGCCTGAAAACCCGTGCTCATCCCGTCAAAATTTTTATCACCGGTGCCTACTTCGAAATGATTTTGCCAAAAAGCGCTGTGCCGCGTATCTCCGGCAAAGTTGTAGCGGGTGCTGCCCGGGGCGGACTGGTGGGGAATGTAATAGGTGGCCATAAAAACCGTTGAACGCGCTACGGGATCGTTTTGGCTAATAACGGCATCGAAATAGCGATTCGGTTTAACGGGGTCGAAAAAACCGTTGGCGGCCGAATACATGGTGAAAAAATAATCGCTTTCCGGAATGCCTCCGTTGACCCAACAGGCAAAACCGTCATCCAACATGTGCCATTGCAAATTGACGGAAGACTTTTCTTCGAAAACGTGGCGACTTTTACTGAAGGCAATGAGTTTGGATTCGGAAGTGGACTGGTCCGTGATAGCGACGGCCACGTAATTTTTTTTACCATAAGCGGAGTAAGTGAAATAGGGACCGTTGCCCGGATTCGAATAGGCATAAACGAACCACCGTTGCAGGTCGTGATCGAAGATGTACAGGTAGCGGGTGGTGAGAATGTACGAAAGGGCGCGGGTGTTACCCGGTACGTTGTAAGGCGGGGAGCCGCTGTGGATGATCTCGCCCAGGTAATGCAAATCGTGGAAAAGACTGTGCAGGGCATCGTAAAGAACAAGGACGGAGTCGTTCCAGACCAGGGCGGCATTTTCACCGGCATACACATTGGAACCCGTGGGCGATAGCCGGAAGGGATGGGTGTGCCATTGATGCGAAAAGAGGTCGAAGGCAAAAACGGAGTCGGCCGATTTTGATGGGTAATAAATCAGGCAGTTTCCTCCCACGGCTTGCATATGATCATACGCGAAAGGCAGGCCGCTGTAGGTTTGCAACCAGCGTCCGGTTTGCCGGGCGTTTTGGGCTTTTCCGCCGGCAAGGGCTAAAAAAATCAGGCCAAAAACACAAACGGATTTCATGAGTTACCTCCATTCTATTTGCATGTACAGGTCAAACAGAAAGCGGGTGCAGGGCATCGAAACATCGTTTAAGCCGGGCCGGAGATGCGGTGTCCCGAAGGGTGGTATTGTTGTGAAAAGCAAGAATTTAGTGACAGAATCCGCTGGCAGTTAAGCAAAGACTACGTTCATTTTAAAAGAAGATACGAAAAGAGGAATTGAAAAGACAGTGATTTGCGGCAAAGATGGCGGGGAGGATGAAAAGACAAAAGACAAATGAAAAAGGAAAAAAGAAGGAAGGAAACAGAGGATGGACTCTGCCTCAATCGGCGGGAAAACCCACCCCGGCTCCCCTCCTGCAAAATTTGCAAGGAGGAGAGCCACTACAACATTGAACAGTCAGGATTTGCGAGAGTCACCGGCATTGATGGCCATTTCCGGGCGACTAACCACAGAGCAGAACCCAATTAACCATTCAACGATTCAACCATTTTC
>CAZHIZ010000021.1:0-1386 GCA_964532875.1 uncultured Caldithrix sp.
TCAGTGCCTATCTGTGTAAACATGTCCGGCTATTGACGGATCTGCGCAATTTGCGTGAGATAAAAATCTGCGGCTCTCCGTTTCAGGGATTAAAAAATCGTTGCACGGGTTCAACATTGGAGGCCAGGGCTTGGGGTAACGTCCCCCAAAAAGCCACTTTGCCTTTGTCCAAAAAAAGAATGCGATCGGCAATACGTTTAATGCTGACTAATTCATGGGTGACCACGACCAAGGTCATGCCCAATAACCGGCGGATGTCCAACAGCAGGCGATCCAAAGCAGCAGCCGTAACGGGATCTAAACCAGCAGCCGGCTCATCCGCAAACAGCAGGGGCGGATCCAGGGCAATGGCGCGGGCCAAAGCCGCCCGTTTACGCATGCCGCCGGACAATTCCGAAGGCAACAAATGCCCCACCTGCGCAAGTCCCACCAGTTTTAGTTTCAACAGTACCAACCGGCGAATGAGATCCGGCTTTAAATTGGTGTGTTGTTCAAGCGGGATGGCCACATTATCGGCAACGCTCATGGAATTCAACAAAGCACCGTTCTGAAACAAAACGCCAATACGACGTTTCAAGACAAAAGCTTCTTTTTCCGTGAGCCGCTTTAAATCTTTGCCCAAAAGTTCTATTTGACCGGAAAAGGGCTCAAGCAAACCGATCAGATGTTTGAGCAGCGTCGTTTTCCCGCAACCGCTTGTACCCAAAATAACTAATATTTCTCCCTCGAACACGTCAAACGAAACATTCTGTAAAATAACCCTTTCGCCGTAGCCGCCGACCAAATTTTCCACCCGAATCAGGCTGCGTGTCTTCATGGTCAAAACGACGGCCCTCCAAAGTAGAAAATTAACCCTAAAATGCTATCGGCCACAATGACGAAAAAGATGGAAGACACCACCGAGCTTGTGGTTACCTTACCCACTCCTTCCGCCCCGCCTTTGGCTTTCAGGCCGAAATAGGTAGCCGTTAGCAGAATGATAACAGCAAATGTAACGCTTTTAACCATTCCCGTAAAAATTTCTTTGTAGCGCAAGGCCTCAAGAACTTCTTTGAAAAAAGGCATGAAATCAATATCCAGATAGGTTACGCCGATCACCGCCCCGCCGATAATGCCGATGACATTGGCAAAAACGGTCAACAAAGGCAAGGCGATGACAAGGGCGTACAATTTAGGCACGATTAAATAGGGCAAAGGATCAACACCCATCACCTGCAAGGCGTCTATTTCTTCGGAGACTTTCATGGTGGCTATTTCGGCAGTAATGGCAGCACCGGAACGTCCGGCGATCAAAATAGCCGTGATTAAAGGCCCCATTTCACTCACCATGGCCACGGCCACCAAATCGGCCACATAAATATTAGCCCCGAACTGCCGCAATTGGGC
>CAZHIZ010000021.1:1486-4349 GCA_964532875.1 uncultured Caldithrix sp.
ATTCATGCTGCTTTTGGGGGGCAGGGGCTGCGTGCGGTCGAAAGCATGCTGCACAATTATTTTACCGGTACGAAAATCCTTAAAATAAAGGATCATTTGAATATGGGCCAACGGTTTTCTCAGTTTCTTTGTCTCTTTTTGCCACTCCAACAAATCGACGGTACCATCGATTACATATTGCGGTGTCCAGTTGGTAAGCTCCATAGAAGTTTGCCGAAATATTTTTAATGACTGCAAACGACGCCAAATGAAATAACGCATGGCCTCATCCAGAGGCTCGCCCCAAACATGATAAATGTAGTACTGCAATTCATTGCTCTGAGTACGTAAAGCGATTTGCGTTGTTTTATATGCAAAACGCACAGTAAAGGGATTAACCACCACCGAATAAGGTAATGTTCGGTATTGAAGGGAATCGGCCAATACCGGATTTAAGGAAGGCTCCAAGACATAATATTTTTTCAAAATCCGTTTACTGGCACAACCAACCATTAACAGCACGATAACTGTCAAAAGACTCGCTAAAAATAATTGACGTTTAACATTATTTTTTAAGGGATTCATCGGGAGGATTCTCCGGTTTGGTGCCACCAATTAAAACCGAGGGGTCTTCTTCTATTTCTTTGGCTGCGGTATTTAAAGCCCGCACCATTTGATTCAATTGCTCCATGGTTTGGTTCAGACGCAAGCTGTTCATTTTGACCAGATTATCCATTTGTTGCAAGAGGCTTTGCAAATAATTAACCGCCAAATTGATTTGTTCGTCAAATTTGTAAATGTTCGCTTTATTCAATTTATCGGCTACCTGAGCGATATTTTTCATGGTCATTTTAAGAGTATCCGAATTGGCAACGGCTTCTAAAGCAAACAAGGTTCTTTTGGCGGAGGCGGAAGCCAGAGCCAAATTAGCCGTAGATGAATCCACATTCACTAAAATATGGCGTAAATTGGGTTGAATATCGCCTACCAATCGATTGATCCGGGCCATGGTTTGCTGGGATTGCTCGATGAGTCGAACTAATTTTTCCCGGTTCGGACGATCGGTCAGTTCAATTAAATTATTCAAGATCATTTCGGTTTTTTCGGCTAAAATTTCAGCTTTGCCCGTAATTTCTTCCGTCAATGATTTTCCGGGTTTGATGTAGCCCCCCGGTTTAAGCAAAGGAGCTTCCGGAGTTCCTCCTCGCAATTCGATGATTTTCAAGCCGGTAATACCCACAGACGAAATATTAGCCGTAACATCCTGTTTAATCGGGGTATGCTTTTTGACGGCTATGGTAACGATGATTTGACTGACATTTTTCGGATCGATGCGAATGTCTTTTACCGTGCCGATCCGTACTCCCAAATATTTTACGGAACTGCCGACATCCAGGCCGGAGACGGAAACATTTTGGTATTTAATATAGTAAATATCTTTTTGTTTAAAGAACCGATCAATGGACAGAAGCAAAAGGATACCGATTAGCAGAACGGTTCCGATAAATACGAAAATGCCCAGACGAATTTTTTGCGCACGTGTGACCATAAGGTTCAATCCGTTTTTTTAGAGGAAATTACGGATTAACACTCTCTTGCGCAATACATTGGCAAAATTAAAAGCAGGGGCGGAAATGAAAATCCTATTGATTCGTTTATAAGATTTGTTTGCCTGAATACAAAAAATGATTTATATTTAGCACTCATTTAAAGGCGGTGATAACATGGCACGTGTCATTGAGAAAAAGAAAAAAGAGAAAAAAGAAAAAAGCATTCAGTCGATTATTATTGGCAAGAGGAAAAAAACTTTGTTTTTAGTGGGCCTTTTTCTGGTAATATTGGGCTATGTTTTTATGGCGCAGCCACCCGTTTATGGCTTTATGTCTCTACATCTTGCGCCAATAATTTTGATCATTGCCTATTTGATTATTTTCCCTATTGCCATAATGATCAAAGACAAAAATCCTTCAGCGGGCGATTAGCTCAGTTGGTTTAGAGCACCTGCCTTACAAGCAGGGGGTCGTAGGTTCGAATCCTACATCGCCCACTTCCCTTTAAAAGCCCGTTTTGACGGGCTATTTTTATTTGCTAAGAATTGAATTCAATGGCTTGAAGAATGGCATCGCACCTTCTACAAAAAATAAGGGTATCCTGCAACGGATACCCTTATTTCCTCTGGAGGAGTGGCAAGTAGGGATATGGGCCGATATCCCTTTGGGTTCTATATTTGGGTGCTCTTCTCAAACTTTTTTATTTTGTACTTGGCTTTGATTTTCAATTTCATGGTATTATCCCCTTATTTATATTTGTTGCGTGCAAAATCGCCAAATGCCTTTCTTTTTACCATGACCTTGATCACAGTGTATCGTATTTGTGATTTTGATCTAATTATCGTATTGTTGTTCTTAAACTTAATATCTTTTTTTTAGTTTCAAGAACGGCATTTTTCGTCTCACCGACAGATTCACAATTCAGAACAAAAAAATTAGCAGGCAGGCGAACTTTTTTAAAATTAAATCGTAAAAGTTGAACAATTAAGGAGATCGTATTCAAGTTTGTATTGAACAGAGTCGATACTAAATTGTGAAACGCATAGCTCCTCCTCCCAAAAGGGTCAGTGAAATGGAAAGTTCGCTGGCCCTTTTACTTTTATTAACAGCTTTATGGTTACGCTTTTTATTTATGTAGGAATATCTGTTGCAGGGAGTTAGAATGAGGGTAGATGGTTCTTCTTATGCCGGATTTCTAATTCGTCGGTAGCCGAATCTTCGATGTTGTGGGAAGAAGGGCCCGATCCGGTTCGCAAGTGGCTCCGCTGGAAGCGGGGCTCCACTCGGCAACCGGATGGCAACAGCCGCCGGAATTGGTCTTCATTGCCGGGGAT
>CAZHIZ010000021.1:4449-34106 GCA_964532875.1 uncultured Caldithrix sp.
CCACTCGGCAACCGGATGGCAACAGCCGCCGGAATTGGTCTTCATTGCCGGGGATAAATCCCCAACATTTTGTGACGGCTCTTTTTCCCACGAGCTAAAGCTCGTGGCAATTCAGCTCGGGACAATTCAGTTCGTAGTGATTCAATCCTTTATTGGGGTCGATCAGTTGAGTGTGTTAACTCCGGCAATGACACTTGTCAAGCGACTGGTGCATCTTCCGGAACTTAGGACATGGAACTGGTCCCATTATTGCGGGACCAGTTCCAAATTCCCCTCCGCTCCGCCTTATAATTGCTTATTTTTCGCGAAGCTCCCAGACACCGTCCCAATTATCAGCAGGAGGATTTTCTTTAAAATACAAACAGCGTTGCACATAAATCTCCGAAGGACGATCGTTGGGCACAAGATACAGACAACGTTTAAATGTCGTTAACGCCTTTTCCCATTCCCGCAAGCGATAGGCAATCAAACCCTGATTAAAAGTGTCCAACATTTCCAGAAATTGGTCGGTAAAATTGGTATCCAATGTACCGATCAATTCATAAACCTGCACCGGTTTTTCCTTGCCCTTTACACGAATCAAATCCAGTGCACGGAAAATAAAATCGCCTTTCACGGCTTCATGCGTAAAACCGCTGACCATGATATTGGTCTGATAGGCCTTATTGGCCCCTTCCAAACGCGAGCCCAAATTAACATGATCGCCGATAACCGTATAATCAAATACCGTATTGGAGCCCATGTTGCCTACAATCACCTCTCCTGTATTTATTCCGATACGAGCGTGCAATTCCGGTTTGCCTTCCTTGCGCCATTTGTGGCGCAATTCCTTGAGCTTTTTCTGCATTTCCAGAGCTGCTGAGCATGCATCCTTAGCGTGGCTTTCGTAAAAAACCGGTACGCCGAATTCGGCCATGATGGCATCGCCCTCAAATTTATCGATGATGCCCCCGTGTTTTAAAATAATATCCGTCATGGCCGTTAAATATTCATTCAGTAAAGCAACCAATTCTTTAGGGGTCATTTTTTCCGAAAGCGTGGTAAAGCCGGCCACGTCGGAGAACAACACGGTCACGATACGTTCCTCACCACCCAAGGATAATTTTTCCGGGTGATTGATAATTTCCTGAATTACCTTTTCCGGCACATAATGCGCAAAAACGCCCCGCAACATTTTTTTCTCTCGCTGGGTCAGCCAATAATCATAAGAAATTTGACTGACAAAAGTGAGAAGCACAACCAATGTCGGTATTACCAGCGGGATGAGCAAATTATTGTGGTCGAATAATACAAAACCGAGCACCACGTAAGCCCCGAGCAAAACAGCCGTAAAAATAAGGCTGAGCAACGTATGCAGTCGTTTGATTATGAGTAATACAAAAAACGCCAGAATAATATTGAATAAAAGCAAAACCCAGGGTGAAACTTCGCGAATGAAATTCCGGTCCAGCACGGTTTGCAGGGCATTGGCGTGAACTTCCACTCCGGGCATCTCAACGCGGGCCTGGTGGGAACTGTCGGCCTCTTGGGCTAAAAACGGTGTGGGGAAATTATCGTGCAATTCGCTCATGGTCGAGCCGATCAGAACGATTTTGTCTTTCAGTTTTCCCGAATACAGCAAACCGGGCGGGATGCCCAAACTGGAATCACCCGGATCGTCAAAGGCATCGATATCGTATTCGTCCACCAAATCGACTTCCTGATCGTCCAGCACATTATCGAACGAATAATAGGGAAAGGAGAACGGTGGACCGTAAAAATTAATCAGCATGCTGTGCGCATCGTATTTTGGAATTCGTTCTTTGCCCAGCCCAAAATAACGGCTGTTTTCTCTCAAAGACACAGACAAACCGGGCTCTTTTTCTTCTTTGTAGATTTTTAGAATTTCTGCAGCGAATGAGGCTAAAAGGGTATCTCGTAAAGGCACCAAAAACGGATAACGACGATAGAAACCGTCAACATCCGCTTCCAGGGTCACCAACCCCCAATGCGTGCCGGGCTGCAAAAATTTTTCGTACGGCGGAAGAATTTCCATTGTGGAATAACGGCCGCTGACCTGGCGAATTTTCCCGGCTAACACAATATTGTCGTAGCGGCTTAAGGTATGGGCTAACGAATCGTCAAATTTGGGATTGTAATGGTCCGGCTGATCAAAGATAACGTCGATTCCGATGGCTGCCACACCGGCTTTTTCCAAATTTTCCACCACATGGGCAAAATAGGATCGCGGCCAGGGCCAACGCGCCGGAGTGGAAAGATCGGATTGATTATCGATGGCCAGAATAACTACCGGAGACTTATTCAGAGCCAAACTGCCGCGCATTTGAAAGCGCAAATCCAATAACTTTAATTCGAACGACTGAAATAAGGAAGTAACCCCCAGGAGATAGGCTCCCAAAAGAGAACTGATGAGCAACAAAGAAATAATGCTCTTGCGCGCTTGCGGTTTGTTAAATTTCATATCCGACTTTTGTTAAAAATACATATTGTAGCGTGTACTTAAAATCGAATCGTTGCGTTGGCCCGTCTTAAAATCATACGAAATAAAATCATAACGTAAACTTAACGTGCCGATTTTCGACGAAATCCAGGATAGCCCGACGGTGTAATTCTTACGTTGATAAGTGCTGCCCAAAGTTGAATTTTTTATTTTCTGCATGGTTCCGTTCACGAACGGCCTTAACTGACTGTCAAAAACAAAGTTGCGAAATAAATATTCCACACCGAACGAATAGCGGCGAATGTCCGTGGATTGTTTATTAAGCCCTGTGCCGAAGTCCGTTGCGCTGGTGGCATAAGCAAAGCGTGAGGTCAGGGGGAAGGCAAATTTATTACGCATGCCCACGGAGATCAGATTGTATTGATTCTGTGAGATCTTAAATTTATCGTCCCTTAAAAAATGATTAGCACTTATCGACAGGGTATTGCGCATCAATCCCGTGGTGAAATCGTAACTACTGGTCAAACCGATGGATTGCGTAACATTATTTTCCGGGAAAAGAAGGGAATCCGTGGGCAACACATCGTTTTTACGATCGTAATTCACGTAATTCAGCGATACGGAAGGTAAATTTCTCTGGGGGATTAAAGCCAGGGTAATGCCGAAATCCTTATTTCTGGTTTTGGCCTTTCCATGAGATCGATTGGTTTCGTACATATTGAAAAAGAGATTCATGAACATACGATTGTTCAACAGCCGTAAATAATCGTTGGCAAAAAATCCTTGTAAATCCTTCAGTAAATAAGGATTACCCGGCGTCGAATAATCGGCATCGATCCGTTTATATGAAAGTCTTAACATTTGATTGAAATAATTGAACTGGGCATCGACCTGCAAAGCCAAAGAAGGCAGGGGAGCTAAACCCGGAGAGATGCTAATGAATCCCGGCTTGGTCAGCACATCCACAATGCGCCTGGCCATTTTGCGATCCGATCCCTCCAACTGCAGGTCATTGGCCAGGGTGTCAAAATCCACCGTACTACTGGCATCTTCGTTCTTAATGCTGGCCTGAGCGCTTCCGTGCAACAGAATGCGCCGTCCGTGCATATTCAAATCGAATGTCGTGCCTAAAACCAGATACTCTTTGGGATTCGGGCCGTATTGAATGGAATGGGGATCGTCCTTGGCATTAATGAGATTAAGCCCCCAGCTAAAATGCTTTCCGAAATTGAATTGCGGATGAACACTTAAAAAATTCTGACGATAGACCCCGCGCCGCAAGGGAATCGTACTGCTGGAATCCCGTGGCGGCAAGCCTTCGATGGCACGAACGGATTGTCCTTTGGTAACATCTAAATTAAAAAATCGCGTGTACAGGCCGATGCGGCCACCGCGGATACGCCGCCCTTGCAAAACCAACGGATCGTATTCGGGTGCCACATCACCGCCCCAGATGTACAAAAAATAACGATAAGAAAAATTGTATTTAAAACGCAGGGAATACACATTGAGTGGCTGCCGTTCTTTGGACTCGTTGGTTGTTAACAACAAGCGCGTATCCAATTCGAATTTTTTGTAATTCATATTCAGCCGCAATCCGCCGCGCGTATAATTAAAATTGGCCGTACTCAATTGTTGAACACGATTGTCCACAAAAAATGAGCCCCGGGTAGTAAATGCTTTGTGCACCGAGGGAATATCGCTTACGCGGAAACGTACTTGCCGCTCTCCGATTAAAATGCCATCCGGGTTGTAAACCTTAAAACGAGCCGTGTGAAAACCGCTGCGAATACTGTGCGGAATATAGGTAGCCACATGCCCTTCACGCACCAGCTTTTCGCTGCGATCGATGCCGTCTAAAGAGAAACGAAATTTTAAGTTCTTGGGATTGGCAATGGAATAGGGCACGGAAAAGGAAATAAAAACATCATCGGGATTCAGCGTTTCATCTTCTTGCGGAGCCAACAAATTAATTTCGATTTTCTTTAGGGTCTTTACGGCGCGGGTATTTTCGGGAATGACATCCACTTCGAACAAATGGCCGTATGGCGCTCCGGCGGGCAAAGTGGCCGCCTCTCCGGAGGCCGTCTCCATGGCAAAATAATATTGTACCTTCCCCGGGTGTAAAAACTTTTTGGGAATATTCGCTACATACACGAAACCCTCATCTTTAAGGGGCATGGCATGAAAATCGAATTGCCCTGCCATGCGATAGTACAATAGGGGCGGTTGTCCCATGGCGGTCACATCAAACGCCTTAAGCTCGATATGCAAATTTTCCCCTTGATACACTGCCGAGGGAACATCGTGATAAAAATTAACCGCCTTTACGGAAGCAAAGGACAGCATTAAAAAAATTAAGATTAAATCGACAAACACGCTTCGTTTCATGGTAGCTCGTTATTTATTGTTTTTACGAATTTTAAATTTTAATGACTTAATATTTCCGTTGGCATCTTCAAATTCAAGATCAAATTCATCGAGCGATTGTTCCGCACTTTCCAGAACGGGTTTTTCACCCTTGCGGGTTTTGCGTACAATGGGCTTGGCTCCTGCCGAACGCACAAAACCGGTCATGCCCGCTTTCAGTAAGGCCACTCCATTGGCATTGGCGATTTCGACCACGCCTTCTTCACCGTAATAGTAAGTTGCCCCTTTGAAAAGCTGTTTGGTCCAAAAAGCCGTCCCCTTAACCGAAGCGACGGAAGTGGGTGTCGTTACCTTAAATCCGCCCTTGTTGCGGAAAATTTTACTAAATATGGTGCCTACTTTTAAATACACGTTTTTGGCCAGGTTTCGCTTAACACGTTTCCCATCAAAACGGCACAACGATTTGGCCTGAATGCGCACCACGCCCCCATTGTCAACAAAGCGCACAATGGCAAAACTTTTGGCTTTGGTAAAAATACTCTGGCCTGGTAAAATACGGGAGCCGCGTTTAACAGGCCTTCCCTTCTTGCTCCCTTTTTGCAACAAGAATACCTTCCCGCGGGCCTTGATGACCACGGCCACCGGCTCCACGGCCGCCTGCATTAATGAAATCGAAAGTAAAACAACCAACACGATTAGCACGGTACTTTTTCGCATCATATCGGCCTCATCTTTCTACGGAGGGCGGAATAAAATCAACGATCTTAAACGATTGCCCCTTATACCGATTTAAAATTTCGTACAACTGATTTAAAGTGATCGTCTGGCCGTTCACACGAATTCGTTTTAAGCGGTACCCTTCCAGACTGGCCCGTACTTCATCGATGCGCGGGCCTAAAATCTCGGCTAAAAAGCGTAAAATATCTTCGCGTACAATTTGGTTTTGCACATCGGCCGACTGTTCCGGATTCACCAGAGAAAATTCCCATACTTCACTATCCTGCGTTTCCTCACCCGAGGATGTTTCGCTAAACATGCGCACCATCCAATAATAGGTTTTACCGAATTCCAAAGGGATGGCATTGGCGGCCGACTGAGGGTATTGCACGGACAGTTTGTTAAGACGCTCCGAGGCCCAATTAGGCTGACTATTGATAATATCGTCGAAGGTTTGCATCATGTCTTTTTTTTCGAAAACAAACAAGCGATAGGTTGTACCGTTACCACTCCACTGAAAAACCGGATATTGCGTAAATACCTGGGCCGTCATGCCGTTGCCTGCCGGAACGCCGGGCGCAATCAATTGCACATAGCCGGGGTTGGTCGCCCTTAACAAAATCTTTTCACCTCGCCCCACCACAGGTTGCTGCACGCTTCGAATCCGTAATTCCACCAAAATTTTGTAAACGCCTACAGGCAATTTGCCCGAGCGTAAAATATCATCCCGCAAAGCATTGGAAACATCGGAAAGATTCACTTCGTGAAAATAGGCGATTTGTCCCTGACCGAAATCGAATCCCGAAGACAAATCCCGATTGGTAAACGTTTTTTCCGTAAATGCGGCCGGCACGGTAAACGGTTCCGAAGTGGCCGTAACAACGGGTTCGTTATTGCGTGTCAACTCAAAATAAAAATAACAATTTTTGAATTCCCCGGGCGCATTTTTGCGTACGGTAATGGCAAATATGTCGTCGGCCGTGTCAAAATTCTGCAAATCAATATCCGCCAGATACAAAGCATCCAGTTTTTTAGGAGAAAGCAGGTCGATGCCGATGGTGAAATCGTTCGGGGTCTGTCCCTGAGAAATAGCGGTAAAGCCTAAATAAAAAATAACCATTAATAAAACGGATATGGATTTCACAATGAACTCCGTTCATTTAAATACGATCGAATTTAATGCTGCATCAAAGAAAAGGAGAGCGATCCCACACATTAAATAGTCTAAGAAAAATAGCCGGCAATCGCTCGAACATTAAGTTAAACATAAGGGAAATTTTAATAAGATCAAGTCTTATTGTCTTTTATTTCGCTTTCCGGCTTCATTTGGTGATGTTAAACAAGGGAACCGACTCAATAATACCGCTAACCAGCTCCGTAAATTGGCGATTAACCCGATTCGCCGTCTCGGTCACTTCGTCGTGCGTGAGTTTTCGGGGCAAAATACCGGTGGCATAGTTGGTAATGCAAGAAATGCCGATCACCTTCATGCCGGCATGAGCCGCGGCAATCACTTCCGGCACGGTGGACATGCTGACCGCATCTCCGCCGAAACGCCGAATCATTTTGATTTCTGCAGCGGTTTCATACGACGGGCCGCTGCTAACCCACAATACTCCCCGTTTAAGGGCCACGCCGCGTTCCAGGGCAATGCGATCCACCAAATCGAAATATTCGCGGGTGTACACATTGGACATATCCGGAAAGCGTGGTTCCCCGAATTCCAATGGGCCGCGCAAGGGATTCTGAAAGAGAAAATTTACCTGATCGGTAATTAACATTAAACTGCCGGGCGGAACCCGTAAATTGGTGGAACCGGAAGCATTGGTAACCAAAAGTAAAGGAATATCAAGCTGCTGCATTATGCGCACGACAAAAGTCGTTTGCTCGATAGGATAGCCCTCGTAAAAGTGTGTTCTCCCCTGAACAGCCATGACGGAGATGCCCTTATGCTTGCCGAAGACCAGCGCCCCGACATGTCCCTGCACCGTGGAACGGGGATAATGCGGAATGTCGGCCGTGGGAATGACCGTACGATCATCCAATGTATCGGCAAACGGCCCCAGGCCGCTTCCCAGAATAATGGCGATTTGAGGCTGCATGTCCGTAAAGCGACGGACAAAGTTCACTGCTTCTGCAACTTGCGCTTTATTCATTTTTTTACCCGATTTTATTTGAATTCCAGACGAAAGGGCATAAGCATCAACGGCTTGTTTTGCCACTTTATCAGTACATTCCGAACTCTGCTAAACGCTTCGGCCAACCCGTGATGACGTCCGTAACCGATCCATACGCCCATACTACCCAAAAGTTCATTCATCAATGATTTTTTACGCGGATAATTGATCAAACGAACGGATTCGGCCCGAGGAATCCCGGCCATTTTCTTGGCCATATCCAAAGCGGTGTACAACGTACCCAAGGTATCCACTAATCCGTTATGAAACGCTTGCAATCCCGTCCACACATGGCCCTGGGCCAACGAATCCGTTGCCCGATACGATTTTTGGCGAGCCTCGGCTACCTTGCTGACAAAGCCGTGGTAAAATTCGTGGAGAATTTTCAGGATAATGGCCTTTTCCTCTTTGTCCCATGATTGAGCAGAAGAAAAAAATCCGGCATGTTTTCCTTTCTGCACGGCATCCACATTCAGCCCCAATTTATCGTACGTACCGCCGAAGGTAAATTTCCCGGCAAAAATACCGATCGATCCCACCAGGCTGTTCGGCTCGGCCACGATCTTATTCGCCGCTACCGCCATGTAATAACCTCCCGAAGCTCCCAAATCAGAAACGGAAACGATCACCGGTTTCTTTTTCCTGGCCTCCGTAATGGCCTGCCACAATGCGGCAGAAGGCAGCGAAGCGCCGCCGGGGCTGTCGATGCGCAGAATGATGGCTTTTACGGAACGCGCTTTGGCCGCCTTCTTAATATCATCGATTATGGTTTTGGCGCCCAACATTTTACCGAACAAGGGGTTTTGCCCTTCGCCGCCGCCGTAAATTGTACCCACGCAATTGATAACCGCAATGCGTCGTTTATTGCGAATGTGCAGAGAACTGGCCGGAACCTGCGCATAATCGATTGCGGAAACTTCCCGTAACTTGATGCGATCTTTTTGTAATTTCTTTTTCAATTGGGAATAAAATACATTGCCGTCCACCAGTCCCAGGGTTTTTGCTTCCCTGCCGCTGAACCCGGTTTGACGATTGATGATACGATCCACTTGTTCGGCCGTAAGGCCGCGGTTTTTAGCAATAGTCGTAACGATATCGTCATAATATTGGTTAATGATATCCTTTAAAACCTGTTTTTGAAAGGGAGACATGGCATTCCGTGTGTAGGCATCGGGGGCATTTTTGTATTTACCCACATGTAAAAATTCGGCATTCACCCCGATCTTGTGAAAGAAGTCTTTGTAAAAGGTAACCTCACTGCGTACGCCGGTTAAGAATATGTCCGCCTCAGCCGGCATAAAGACCGAATCACAAGCGCTGGCCAGATAATAATCGCGCGTAAAGGACATATCCGAACCAAGATAGGCATAAATCTTTTTGCCGCTCTGGCGGAACTTACGGATCATGGCCGCCAGTTCCTGCAGTTTGCCGAACCCGATACCAAGCGAGGCCGGACGAATGACCACGGCTTCGATTCGATCATCCACCGCCGCTTTTTCCAGATCGTCACGCACTTTGCGCATATCCAGCCGCGTTCTTCCCAAAGCTTCCTCAATGGGATCCGGCGCAATGTACTCCGGAACATCTCCCTGTAAATCCATTTCCAAAAGCGCATGATCGGGAATATGCACCGAGGTTTGGGCCAACGAACTTAAAATCAAAAACAAGCCGACAAAAATCAGACCGAGACTGATGAAAACAGCTAAAAAAACTTGCAAAAAGGTCTTCATGACATTTCTCTTATTTTTATTGTAAGCCTACCAGCACACCGGCAATGGTTGCCGTCATAAAAGTAGCCAACGATCCGCCTAAAACCGCTTTTAAGCCGAAGCGGGCCAAATCCTTCCGTCTGGTGGGGGCAATGCCGCCGATCCCTCCGATCTGAATGGCAATGGAAGAAAAATTGGCAAATCCGCACAAGGCATAGGTGGAAATGATCACCGCCTTTTCACTGAGAATATGTTGCGGGATCATCTTAGCTAACTGCAAATAGGCAATAAATTCATTCAGCACCAGTTTTTGGCCGATCAACGATCCCACGTTAATGGCATCGTGCCAGGGCACACCGATAATCCAGGCGATGGGACTGAGTACATAGCCGAGAATCAATTCCAAATCCACGGCATGCCCGCCGCGCATGGTAATGCCCAGCATATCGGTAAAAACACCTTTCAAAATCCAGTCCACCATGGCGATTAAGGCAATAAAAGCCAGCAACATACCGGCCACATTCAAAGCCAGTTTCAAACCGTCGGCCGCACCCGTTGCCGCCGCTTCGATGCCGTTAACGGCCGTTTTTTCAACCGGAACCTTCACCTGGCCCATGGTCAGCGATTCCTGCGTTTCCGGAAGTAAAATCTTGGAGACCACAAAGGTGGCCGGGGCAGCCATGATGCTGGCCGAAAGCAAGTGTTTGGCATAAAACAACTGTTTTGCCGGATCGCTGCCTCCCAACAAACCGACGTACGCGGCCAATACGCCTCCGGCAATCGTGGCCATGCCGCCTATCATTAACGTAAGCAACTCGGAATTGGTCATGCCTTCTACGTAGGGCCGTACCACCAGAGGCGCTTCCGTTTGCCCGATGAACACATTGGCCGCCACGGAAATGGATTCCGCTCCGCTCACCTGCATGGCTTTGGCCATCACCCAGGCCATTCCTTCGACGATTTTTTGCATGATGCCGTAATGGTACAAAATGGACATCAGCGAGGAGAAAAAGATGATCGTTGGCAAAACCTGAAAGGCAAACACCACACCCACGCCCTGAGCTTTCATTTCCGGCGGGAAGGCTTTTTCAAATACACTTTGACTGGCCAAAGCGCCGAACAAAAATTTAGATCCTTCATTGGTAAAGGAAATGATTTTTACGAAAAACATGCCAATCCAATTAAAAAAGGTAGCACCCCAGGGTGTCAGAATAACAAACATGGCAAAAACAAGCTGCAAGATGATGCCGATGAAAACCTGTTTCCAGTGAATATCCCTACGATCTGCCGAGAAAGCATAGGCAATGCCCAGCAAAGCAGCCAAACCAAAAAATCCGAATGCAATATCTTGAATGGTGCCCATTGTAACTCCTTCAAATATTCTCATTAATTTTTTAAATCGGTAAATGAATGTTTGCGAACAGTCGCGGTTTTGTGCCCGGGGGCCGGAAAGCCTTCGCAAGGCGAAGCGCTAAAAATCATGCCTCTTTTTTTTCTTCATCTTCTTCATCCGCAGGCGGCTCAAAACAATTGCGGCAACGCGCTTCGTAAATATCCGTAGCCCCCACAATAATCTTATCCTTATCGGCCGTTTTACGCTGAGTGTGGTTTGCCGGATTGCCGCAAACCACACAAATGGCATGGGTTTTGGTGATGTATTCGGCAACCGCCAATAATTGCGGAATGGGTTCGAACGGTTTGCCCCGATAATCCTGATCCAATCCGGCCACAATAACCCGTTTGCCCATGTTTGCCAATTTTTGGCAAATATCGACTAAAGAGTTGTCGAAAAATTGGGCCTCGTCAATGCCCACCACTTGAGCCTCCAGAGCCAGATGTAAAATTTCCTCCGGCTTTTCCACAACCCGGGATTTTATTTTTTGTTTGTCGTGCGAAACAATTTCCGTGGTGCTGTAACGCGTGTCGATTTTGGGTTTAAAAATAGCCACCTTCTGGCGGGCGATCATGGCGCGTTTCAGGCGTCGAATCAATTCTTCGGTTTTACCGCTGAACATGCTTCCGCAAATAACTTCGATCCACCCCGTATGCTGGCGTACAACATGCATCATAAGAGAATCAGGCCTCCTGCATTTTCATTTCTTGCTGAGCAATAAGCGCACGTATTTTCGTGGTTAACAAATCAATAGCCACCAAATTCTTCCCGCCGCGCGGGATGATGATATCCGCATGGCGCTTCGAGGGTTCCACAAACTGAAAGTACATGGGACGTACCGTATTTTGATATTGGGTAATCACCGATTCCACCGTACGGCCGCGTTCCTTAATATCCCGTTTTAAACGACGGATAAAGCAGATGTCCGGAGCCGTATCGATGAAAACCCGAATATCCATTTGTTCCCGTAATTTTGGTTCGCTTAAAACCAAAATGCCTTCCAGAATAATGATGGAATGCGGACCCACCGTACGGGTTTCTTTGAGCCTGCTGTGGGTCTTGTAATCGTAAATGGGGTGGGCAATGGTTTTTCCCTGTAGTAATAATTCGAGATGTTCGGCCAACAAATCATGGTCAAACGCATCCGGGTGGTCAAAATTTCGCCCGCTGCGTTCATCCAGCGGGATATCGGACAAGTCTTTGTAATAAGAATCTTCTTGAATCAAAACGACTTTGTCCGAACCCAATTTTTCCATGATCGTATTGGCGACCAAAGTTTTCCCCGAGCCGGAAGCACCGGCAATACCTATCAAAATTCCCGTTTTCATTTCTCTCCAAGATTTGAATCGTCAAATGCGTGTGGTATCAGTTCTTTTAATTTGTAAATTTGTTTCTTTTGACCATCGGTTAAAATTACGTCGATTTCGGGGGCATAGTCAAACAGTACTTGACGGCAAGCCCCACAAGGCGGGCAAAATTCGCCGTCTTTTGCCACAATGGCAATGGCCTTAAAGTGTGTTTTCCCTTCGGAAAGAGCCTTAAAAAGAGCTACCCGTTCGGCACACATCGTAAGGCTGTAGGAACTGCTTTCCACATTGCATCCCGTGTAAATTTCATCATCTTCGGTCAGCAGGGCCGCCCCGACCTGAAAATGGGAATATTTGGCCTGGGCAAACGTTCTGGCCTTGCGTGCGTGTTCGATCAATGTATCGCTATCATAGGTTTTCATGGTACATCACTTCTCGGTTAGGGTTTCCGCTGTTGTGCCTTTTATTAAATAAAAGGCACCTCCTGTGCCTCTTTTATGATTAAAACGGCAAATCGTCTTCATCCGGCGGCGCTTCGACAGGCGGTTCTTCCACTTTGTCCGTCTTTGTTTCCGCCGTGGCGGGAGGCACTTCTTCTGTGGTTTCGGCACCGTTTTCCTGGCGCGAACCCAAAAGCTGCAACGTATTGGCAATAATTTCCGTTCGATAATGCTTCACGCTGTTTTGATCTTCCCAGTTGCGTGTCTGCAAACGTCCCTCCACGTAAATCAGGCGGCCTTTTTTCACATAATTACCGGCAAAATCGGCTAATTGGCCAAAGACCACCACATTGTGCCATTCGGTATTATCGGCCCAATTGCCGTCCGCATCTTTGGCACGATAATTGGTCGCTACCGAAATATTGGCAACCGACGTTCCACCGGGCGTGTAGCGAACTTCGGGATCTTTCCCCACGCGCCCCACAATGATGGCTTTGTTGACTGTTCCCCGTGACATAATTTCCTCCTCATGGGTTAGTTTAAGGAAACAAAAGAAACAAATTAATTGGTAAAATTTAAATTAATAAAAAAACTGTTTAAAACAAAACCTTAAGGCCCTCTTTTAGGCCTCTTTTTAACGAGAACGCAACAAAAATCCGCAGCCGGCCCTTTTTGTTTTTAACAAAGATTTTTTACTTAATTTCCCTTGCGTTCTCTTCTTGGTGCACACGCCGTCTTTGTGCGCTCAACAATTCCTTGTTTTTCGCTGCGTTTTCCCTTAATTTCGCAAAACAATTGAATGTCGATTTACCAAGAAATTCAGATGAAGAAACTACTGCAAACCTCGGCTCGTTCCGAATCGGACACGCAACAGTTCGCCGCTCGCTTGATCGGCCTTTTAAAACCCAATGATGTGGTTTTACTGCAGGGCGATTTGGGCTCCGGAAAAACCTTTTTAGTCAAGGAAATCTGTCGCCTTCTAAAAACCAAAGATCCGGCTTCCAGCCCTTCCTTTGCCATCATGCACCGCTACGAGGGAAACGTTCCGGTTCATCATTTTGATTTTTATCGGCTGCGGCACGAAGCGGAATTGGATCAATTGGGCTGGGAAGAACAACTCTCTTGCGGCGCCATTACCTTTATTGAGTGGCCCGAAATTATCGAAAAGCGCTTGCAAAACTATTACAAAATAACCATCGAACTCAAAGAAACGGTACGGATTTTCACCCTGTACCGTCACGAAAAATTAAAGGAATCAACATGATTTTAGCGGTCGAAACGTCCGATATTTGGTTGAGTGTGGCTTTTTGGGACGAAACGCAGCGGCGTACGCTCTACGAACAAAATGTGGGCTTGCCCGCCCAGCATGCCACGCTATTGGCTTCCGTGGTTAAAGCCGGCGAGCAGTTTGTTCGGCATACCCTGCAAGGCACTATCGAATTTGAAAATCGAATCGGCGCCGTAGCCGTGGCCATTGGCCCGGGTTCTTTCACCGGGTTGCGCATCGGGCTCAGCTTTGTGCAGGGCTATTGTTTTGCCAACGATCTGCCGATCGTCGGTATTTCCAATCACCAGATTCTGGCCTTGCAGGCCCAACCGTGCGATCAAAAGCTGTACACCCTTATCGATGCCCGGCGCGAGGAAGTCTATTTGGCGCAAATCGATTTCGATCTTGACGGTTTCCCCCAGATGGTTGAACACAGCATCGTCAGCAAAATCAAATTACCGGAAGTCATCCCGGCCGGCTCGTTGTTGGTCAAGCCGGAATTTCACGAGTTGGATTCCGAAATTATTCGCAACCTACGCGTCAAAGGCGTTACCTTACAATCCAAGGGCCAATACCCGGCTCGCCTTTTGGCCCGGCTCGGCTTTCAAAAGCTGCAAAATAGCGGGCCGGACGACCTGAACAGCATTGAACCCATGTACATTCGACCGTTTGCCGGAGTTTTATGAAACCGCTCATCCGTCCCATGACCATGGACGATCTGGACACGATTGTTGCCCTGGAAAAACGCATTTTTAGCGACCCCTGGGCTAAGAGCAGTTTTGAAGCGGAATTATTGATCAATAAAAAATACTCCTTCCCCCTGGTAATGGAGCTGGAAGGCAAAATTGTGGCCTATGCCGTCGTGTGGCATTTTTTCGAAGAGCTGCACATTGCCAACATTGCCGTGCATCCGGAATACCGTCGCATGGGTTTGGGGCGGAAGCTCATGGAATACATTCTGGAAAAATTCGGCAACGCGGAATTCGCTTTTCTCGAAGTACGCAAATCCAATGAAGCCGCCGTTCAATTGTACCGTTCTTTGGGCTTTAAAGTGTTAAACATCCGAAAGGGCTACTATCAGGACGGAGAAGATGCCTTTGTGATGGTTAAAGATTTGAGAAAATAGATTTAATACTGTACATTTGTTTTTAATGAAAGACACTTTCGTTTAATAACAACATTTTCGTGCGATACAGTGCATGTAAGATTTAATGAAGGTTAGAAAAACATTATGGATTGGTTTAAGCGTAAAAAACAAAACTTACAAGCCACACAAAAAACCGAACTTCCGGACGGCCTTTGGATTAAATGCGAAAATTGCGGCGAAATCATTTACAAGAAAGAGCTGGAAAAACGACTTTGGGTGTGCCCTAAATGCGATTACCATTTCAGAATAAGCAGCCAACAATACATCGATATTTTATTTGACGAGGGCACTTTCGAAGAGATCAATGCCCATTTGATGAGCACCGATCCTCTTCATTTTACCGATTCCAAACCGTACAGTGAAAAATACAAAGCCACGGTTAAAAAAACCGGTCTCAAAGAAGCTGTTATCACCGGAACGGCTCAACTGGAAAAACATCCCGTTGTGGCTGCGATTATGGATTTTAAATTTTTAGGCGGAAGTATGGGCTCGGTGGTTGGTGAAAAGGTGGCCCGGGCCATTGACAAGGCCCTGGAAACCAAAAGACCTTTGATCAT
Organism: uncultured Caldithrix sp.; assembly: GCA_964532875.1. Lineage (GTDB taxonomy): Bacteria > Calditrichota > Calditrichia > Calditrichales > Calditrichaceae > Caldithrix. Next base: position 19,974 of record CAZHIZ010000021.1, read on the forward strand.
CCTTTCTTCTTCGGGTGGGGCCCGCATGCACGAAGGCGTGCTCAGTTTGATGCAATTGGCCAAGACCAGCGCCAAACTGGCGCGATTGGCCGAGAATAAAATCCCTTACATTTCCGTTTTAACCAATCCGACCACCGGCGGAACAACTGCCAGCTATGCTATGCTGGGCGATATTAATCTGGCCGAGCCGGGTGCATTAATCGGTTTTGCCGGTCCGCGCGTCATTAAACAGACCATCGGTCAGGATCTGCCTCCGGGCTTCCAGCGTTCCGAATTTGTGCAGGAACACGGCTTTCTGGATTTGATTGTGCACCGACATCAATTAAAACAACGCATTGCCGGCTTGCTGGATTACTTCGCACATCAAAATCCGCATTAACAGCTCGTGAATTGTCATTCCACTAAGAGGCCTGAAGGTTTGCGTAATTCACGAATTAAATAAGCGTAAATAATTTGAACAAGGAGCAAGTCATGCCGCACGAGGAACTTTTTAACGCGTTGTCCGGCAAAACGCAGGACATGCACCGCGCCATCATTTCTTTAATTGAAGAATTGGAAGCGGTAAATTGGTACAACCAACGCGTGGATACCTGCCAGAACGAAGAGCTAAAAGCCATTCTGGCCCACAATCGCGATGAGGAAAAGGAACATGCAGCCATGATTCTGGAATGGATCCGCCGTCAGGATCCCGCTTTTGACAAAGAACTTAAGGATTATTTGTTTACGGAAAAACCGATCGCTCATAAATGAACGGCTTGCGCTCCTTAATTAAACGTGTACTTTTTCAAAACTTCCCCGATTTTTGCAGTGGACTCCGTTCTGCCGGAAAAACGGGGTTTGATTTTTACGACTATTCTCTTTCGAAGTGAACGCCTTTTATGTCCGACAAAACTCTTATTTTAGTAACCAATGACGATGGAATTTACGCCCGTGGTATTTACGAGCTGAAAAAGGCTTTAAAACCGCTGGGCACCGTTGTGGTGGTTGCCCCACTAATAGAAAAGAGCGCCGTGGGCCACGCCATCACCCTGTCCGATCCTTTGCGGGTAATGGAAGTGGAACGGGACGGTTCTTTTTTCGGCTACGCCGTAAACGGTACCCCCTCCGATTGCGTTAAGTTGGGCAGCCGTTGTATTTTGGAACGCAAGCCCGATCTCATCGTCAGCGGAATTAATCAGGGTCCGAACACGGCCACGAACATCATTTATTCCGGTACGGTGTCCGCCGCCGCGGAAGGCGCCATCATGGGTATTCCCTCCATTGCCGTTTCCATTGCTTCGTTTACCAAAAAAGAATTTTTGCCTGCCGCCAAATTCTCCCGCCAATTGGCCGAACGCGTTTTGCAGAACGGCTTACCGGCAGGTACTCTGCTTAATGTGAATGTCCCGGCTGTCCCCGAAGAGGAGATCAAAGGCGTGGTGGTAACCCGTCAGGGAAAAGGGCGCTACGAAGAAGCATTCGACAAACGGATCGATCCTAACAATCGTGTTTATTACTGGCTAACCGGCAAACGCATGGTACTTGACCATGGCGATGATATCGATGATCCGGTGCTCATGCAAAACAAAATCTCCGTCACCCCCATTCATTACGATTTAACCGACTATTCGTTTTTAGAGGAATTAAAGAAATGGCAACTTCCCCGACTTTAAATCATTCGTTTTCTCATGAGACTATTATTATTCTTGATTTCGGTTCGCAATACACGCAACTCATCGCCCGACGCATTCGGGAAATGGGTGTCTATTGCGAAATCCATCCTTTTAATGTGGACTTTTCCATCTTTGAACAAAAACAGATCAAAGGCATTATTCTCTCCGGGGGACCGGCTTCCGTTTATGCACCGGATGCACCGCGCGTTGATGCGCGCCTTTTGGAATTGGGACATCCCGTTTTGGGCATCTGCTACGGATTGCAGTTACTCACCTATTTAACGGGTGGCCAGGTAGCTAAGGCACAAAAAAAGGAATACGGTTTGGCCGAATTGGAAATCATCGGTCAGAGTCGCCTGTTTAAAGGCATCCCGAACCGAAGCTCCGTCTGGATGAGTCACGGTGACAAAGTATTGAGTTTGGGTAAGCATTTTACGGTAATCGCTCGCACGCAAAATGCGCCTTACGCCGCCATCGAACACAAGGATAAAAACTTGTTCGGACTGCAATTTCATCCCGAGGTAAAACATACGGCTTACGGAACACAGGTTCTGAAAAACTTTGTATTCGAAATTTGCGGTTGTTCCGGGGATTGGTCTCCGAAATCGTTCGTGCAGGAAAACATCCGCAGCATTCGTGAAAAGGTGGGGCAGGGGCAGGTTTTGTGCGCTTTGAGCGGCGGGGTGGATTCCAGCGTATTGGCCATGCTTTTGCATCGTGCCGTCGGTGACCGTCTGCATGCCGTTTTTGTGGATACGGGCCTTTTACGCTTTCGGGAAGCCGAAGAAGTGGAACATGTATTTCGCCAAAACTTCAATGTCAATTTAAGCGTGGTCAAAGCAGGCCCTGTTTTTTTGCAGGCACTTAAAGGCGTGGAAGATCCGGAGGAAAAGCGTAAAATCATCGGCGAAGCCTTTATCCGTATTTTCGAACAGGAAGCCCGCAAGCTGGGGGATTTTCAATTCTTGGCTCAGGGAACGTTGTACCCGGATGTCATCGAAAGCGTTTCTTTTAAAGGGCCGTCGGCCACCATTAAATCGCATCACAATGTGGGCGGCCTGCCCGAGGCGTTTGACTTTGAGTTGCTGGAACCCTTGCGCGAACTCTTTAAAGACGAAGTGCGGCAGGTGGGCCGCGAGTTGGGCTTACCGGAAACCATCATTCAGCGGCATCCTTTCCCGGGGCCCGGTTTAGCTGTGCGTATTTTGGGTGAAGTTACGAAGGAACGTGTCGAAATATTACAGAAGGCCGACGCTGTTTTTATCGAAGAATTGTGGAATCATGATCTGTACCACAAAATTTGGCAGGCCTTTGCCGTACTTTTACCCGTACGAACGGTCGGGGTTATGGGTGACCAGCGCACCTATGAACATGTGATTGCCCTGCGGGCGGTGACCAGTACGGACGGCATGACGGCCGATTGGTTTCGTATGCCCGCCGAAGTGCTGGCCCGCGTTTCCAACCGCATCATTAACGAAGTGTCGGGTGTCAATCGCGTGGTGTACGATATCAGTTCCAAACCGCCGGCCACCATCGAATGGGAATAAAAACATAAAGGAGAGCTCTTATGTGCGGAATCGTCGGTTATTTGGGGAATCGGGAAGCAGCCCCCATTCTGCTTAACGGCTTAAAACGTCTGGAATACCGGGGTTACGATTCGGCCGGTATTGCCACTATCGGAGACGGGCAGGTGCGCATCATCAAAGAAGTGGGTAAAATCCGCAAACTTGAAGAAGCACTCAGCACATCCATGCCTTCGGGCCTTATCGGAATCGGGCATACCCGTTGGGCCACGCATGGCAAACCGAATAAAATTAATGCCCATCCGCACACTGACTGCCACGACAACATCGTTCTTATTCACAATGGCATCATCGAAAATTATGCCGCCCTAAAAAAAGTTTTGCAGCAATCCGGACATGTGTTCAAATCCGACACGGACACCGAGGTGATTGCCCACTTAATCGAAGAATTGTACACCAACGGCCATTCTTTTGAAGAGGCTTTTCGCGAAGCCTTACTAAAGGTGGAAGGAACGTTTGGCATTGCGGTTATTACCAAAGACGACCCGAACCGCATTTACGTGGCCCGTAAAGGCAGCCCCATTGTCATTGGCGTAGGGGAAGGCGAATATTTCGTAGCCTCGGACGTAACACCCCTTATTCCGCACACGCGTAACGTCTTTTATCTGGAAGACGACGAGATGGCCATTTTGACCCGCCAGGGCATTATTACCAAAACCATCCAAAACAAGGTGATCGAAAAACACGTACACAAAATTACCATGGAATTAAGCGACATCGAAAAAGACGGCTTCGATCATTACATGCTTAAAGAAATTTTCGAGCAGCCCAAGACCATTATGGACACCATGCGCGGACGAATTTTGCGGGAAGAGGGACTGGTTAAATTGGGCGGATTGCGCGAAGTGGAAGATAAACTAGCCCATGCCGGGCGCATTATTTTCGTAGCCTCGGGAACTTCCTGGCATGCCGCCCTAATCGGCGAATATTTAATGGAGGAATTCTGCCGCATTCCGGTGGAAGTGGAATACGCCTCGGAATTTCGCTACCGCAACCCCATCATCAACGATAACGACGTGATTATCGCCATCTCCCAATCCGGCGAAACGGCCGACACCCTGGCCGCTCTGCGCGAGGGCAAACACAAGGGCGCTTTGGTTCTGGGAATCGTCAACGCCGTGGGTTCCACCATTGCCCGAGAAACCCATGCCGGTGTTTACATTCATGCCGGCGCCGAAATCGGTGTGGCCAGCACCAAGGCCTTTACTTCGCAGGTTACGGCTATCGTTTTAATGACCATTCTCATGGCCCGTAAAAAATACATGTCCGTGGTACAGGGCAAGCAACTTTTGGACGATCTTCTGAAAATTCCCGAGAACGTGCAAAAAATTTTGGATCAAAACGATTTGATTCGCGAATTGGCCACTTTGTACAAAGATCAGCGCAATTTCCTGTATTTGGGACGCGGGTACAATTTCCCCGTTGCTCTGGAAGGTGCCTTAAAACTGAAAGAAATTTCTTACATCCATGCCGAAGGCTATCCGGCCGCCGAAATGAAACACGGCCCCATTGCCCTGATTGATGAGAACATGCCGGTGGTCTTTATTGCCACGCAGGATGCCATTTACGAAAAAGTCATCAGTAATATTCAAGAGGTAAAAGCACGAAAAGGGCGTGTCATTTGCATTGCCAACGAAGGAGATGAAAAGATTAAACATTTTGCGGATCATGTTATTTATGTGCCGGCTACCAGTCAGGCACTAACGCCGTTGCTCACCGTAATCCCGCTGCAACTGTTGGCTTACCATATTGCCGTATTACGGGGCTGCGATGTGGATCAACCGCGCAATTTGGCCAAGAGCGTAACGGTGGAATAGATGGCCCAATAAATCAAAAAAGCCCCGAATGTTCGGGGCTTGTCATTTTTTTATTCAACTGTCGCTAAAATATCGCTTCTTTGAACAATCAAATACTCTTTGTTGTCGATCTTCACTTCATCGCCGGAATATTTGGAAAAAATCACTTTGTCTCCGACTTTGATTTTTTCTTGCAAATCTTCATCGGTCCCCACGGCAACCACTTTACCCATGCGCGGTTTTTCTTTGGCCGTATCCGGAATGATAATGGAACCGACTTTTTCTTCGCTCTCTTCTACCAATTCAATAAGAACCCGATCATCCAATGGTTTAATCTTCACAGCACCCTCCTTTACTTTATTCCTAACATTCTATTAATCTTTGGTTTATCGAATCCGACTATGGGTCGGTTATTAATCAAAATCACAGGAACACCGCTTTGTCCGGTTCTACGCATCATATCCTGCGCGGCACGATGATCGCGGGAAACATCGATATCTTTGAATTTAATCTTTTTCTCTCTGAAATAGCGTTTGGCCGCATTGCAAAAACTACATGTCGGCGTAGTAAAAATAATCACTTTCGGTTGAGAAGTTGCAGGCATTCAATCCTCCTTTAAAATACCACACTCAATTTAGTAAGTATTACTTCATTGCCATTTGATGATTTATTGATTTAAAAGTTACAGGACGCCTGCCCCTCACTATTTCCGATTGAGGGCTCAAATATATTAAAAGTTAATGGTTGTTGCAATTAAAGATGCGTCGTGTTTCATCTTGTGCGGAAAAATGCCGCCGCTTTATTTCAATAAGGGCCGGTCCCGAGGCACATCACTTGTTAAATTCACTAAAAATAGATAAATTCCGTTTTTAAATTGGGATGATTTTTCTCCCGTCTTGGCGTGTAAATACCCGAAAGTTTTTCTTAAACTCTAACCGTCGGAGTAACTATGGAAAGTTTGATTAAAGCAATTCTGCTGGGAACCATTCAGGGGTTAACCGAATTTCTGCCGGTCTCCAGTTCCGGTCATCTGGTGATTTTTTCGCACCTTTTACATTTTAAACAAAGTAGCGTGGCGTTTGATGTCTTTTTGCATCTGGGCACCTTGCTTTCCATTTTCGTTTTGTTTTGGAAAGAACTAAAGGTGATGATTGCCAGCCCTTTTGTGGCTGTGTTCGGCAAGATGAACGAGGAACAAAAATATTACTTACGCTGGGATTGGTACGTTATTTTGGCTACTATCCCGGCGGGTATCATCGGTGTTTTGTTTGAAGACCAAATCGATGTGATTTTTTCCAGCGTGGTGTACAGCCTGTTTTTCCTGTTCGTGACCGGCATGTTCATGACTTCCATCCCCTTTATCAAAAAACGCCGGGGCGAAATAAATGCCGGGCGCTCCTTTTTAATGGGCCTGGCTCAGGCCTTTGCCATTTTACCCGGTATTTCACGCAGCGGCAGCACGATTTTTACCGGGATTTTATCCGGCGGCGAGCAGGAAAAAGTAGCCCGTTTTTCCTTTATCATGTCCGTGCCTGCCGTAGCGGGAGCCGTTATTTTAAAATTGCGTGAATTACTTTTGGCGCCGCCTTCTACGGCGGAAATGATTAACATCGGAGCCGGTACTCTGTTTGCCTTTGCTTTCGGCTGTTTAGCCATTATTTGGTTATTGGATTTCGTTAAACGCGGCAAATTACAATGGTTCGGTTACTATTGTTTAACCGTTTCCGTTATCGGGTTAATCATTTACTTCGGGTTCTAATTCATGGAAAAAACGCATGATCTGTTCACCTCGCGTTTCGGGTTGGTGGCCGCTACCATCGGCATGGCCGTCGGGGCGGGTAATATCTGGCGATTTCCGCGGCTGGCCGGGCAGTACGGGGGCAGTTTCTTACTCCCCTGGTTTTTGTTTCTGTTTATCTGGTCTATTCCCTTGTTGATCGTCGAATTTGCCATCGGCCGCAAAACCCGTTTAGGGCCGATCGGCGCCTTCTGGAAAATAGACCGCCGTTTTACATGGATGGGCTGGTTTGTAGCTTTTTGCACCTCGGCCATTCTCTTTTATTACGCCGTCGTTTGCGGCTGGAGCTTAAAGTATTTTACGCTTTCCGTGGGCAATCGCATTTTCCACATCGATCAGCAAACATTTTGGCAAACGTTTACGCACGGAAATCCCGAAGTTCTTCTTTATTTATTCCTTTCCGTTGCTTTCGGTGTTTTTATCATTTACCGGGGAATTGGAAGCGGGGTGGAAAAATTTTCCAAAATAATCGTCCCGTTGTTATTTGTTCTGCTGGCCGTAGCTGCCCTGCGGGCCGTTACTTTGCCCGGAGCTCAAACCGGCCTCCGCTATTTTTGGAAAATCGAACCGGCCAAGTTACTGGATCATCGTCTGTGGCTGGATGCACTTTCGCAATCGGCCTGGTCCACCGGCGCCGGTTGGGGGTTATTGTTAACCTATGCCATCTATGCCCGGAATCGGGAAAATGCCGTGGGAAATTCATTTTTAACCGGGATTGGGAACAACCTGGCCTCTCTGTTTGCCGGTTTGGCCGTCATTCCCACCGTGTTTGCCCTAACACCCGATTTTAATGCCGCCATGAACACTTTGCAGGCCGGTAATCAGGGTTTGGCCTTTATTGCTCTGCCCAAACTGTTCGCCCGCATGCCGGCTGGTTTGTTTTTTGTTTCGGTCTTTTTTCTGGCGCTTTTTTTAGCCGCCATGTCCAGCTTAATTTCCATGCTGGAGCTGGCCACGCGGGTGTTGATTGATTTCGGCCTGTCACGAAAAAAAGCCGTGTTGCGCATCGGTGCCGTTACCTTTTTGCTGGGTATTCCGTCCGCCCTGTCTTTGTCTTTCTTTGACAATCAGGATTGGGTTTGGGGATTGGGATTGTTATTAAGCGGTTTCTTTTTTATTTTCATCGTTAACCGGATCGGTCCCGAAACGTTTTTTAAGCAGTGGATTATGCGCACGCGGGTAAAAAAGCGTTCGCTTGTATTTTTTAAAATATTATTTCGCTTTTTAATGCCCTTGCAATTCGTATTGATGCTCGGGTGGTGGTTTTTTCAATCCACGCAGTGGAATCCCAAAACCTGGTGGGAACCTTTTCGTACCTTTAGTTTAGGTACGGTCCTTCTGCAATGGCTGTTGGTTATTGCAATCGGATTTGTTGCCGCCGGTTGGTTTAATCGTCTGTTAAAACGACAACAAGAAACGACGAAGGTGTCTCATGAAATCCGTTGATCAGGTTCTGAAAGAAATCGAGGCCGGTAAATGGGAACCCGTTTACATTTTGATCGGTGCTGAAAAATTTTACCACGATCAAATTATTCATCTTCTTTCGCAAAAGATGTTTGCGGATCAAGGAAGTCGTGATTTGAACGAGGTGGTTCTTTACGGGACGGAAAACACCCTGGCCGAAGTGCTTTCTCAGGCCACCTCCTACCCCATGTTGGCCGATAAAAAATTGGTCATTGTGCGGGAATTCGAAAAAATGAAAATTCAGGATGCCGAATTTTTCAATCAATATCTCAAAAAACCGGCTCCTTTTTCCGTATTATTACTGAGCATTGGCGAAGTACCGAAAAACAAGTTCTTTCAATCATTAAGCCGTCTGCCCGCTGCAGTGGATTGCAAGCCTGTGCCCGAAAGCCGCATGCCTCAGTGGCTGATGCAATATGCCCGCCAGTTGGGTTACCCGATGGAGGCCGATGCGGCCCATTTCTTAATTGCCAACGTCGGTCCTAATATTTTGATGCTTAAAAACGAATTCGAAAAGCTGATCAATTTCAAAGGCGAACCTGCAGCAATCACCATCGACGATGTGCAAAATACTTCCGGCATGTACCGTGAGGCTAACGTCTTTACTTTGCAAAAAGCCTTAAGTCGGCGCCAATTAGCCAAAAGTATCGAGATCAGCCACCTGCTTTTGGAATCCGGGGCGGACGAGACCATGATCAATGCCGTACTCTTTGCCTTTTTCCGCAAATTACTTATTGTGGCCACTTTGCGTCGGCAAAAACTAAGTCCGGCGCAAATCAAACAGAAACTGCATCTGTATGATTTTCAACTGCGCGATTTTATGGATGCGCTTCGCTTTTTTAATTTTGAACAAGTGAAAAAGGTCATTGTTTTGTTACATCGTTTCGACCTGGGGCAAAAGGGAATTCAGGCGGAAAACAGAGATAATCTGGAAGTTTTATGTTACAAGATTTGCAGAAGCTAAATTCGGATTGTATTTTTGAATCATTGTGAAAAAAATTTAATCAAATAGATAAAAAAAATCGGAACTATTTTTTTAACGTGTAGGTTAAATAGAAAGTTTGCAAATGGTGAAAACGGACAGTGTATTAAAAAAAACGGATAATTCGCCGACAGATGAAGAATTAATTGCTCGATTTCAGCAAGGAGACAATTATGCGTTCGACCTTTTGGTTAAACGCTACAAAGAGCCCTTGTTAAATTTTGTCTATCGTTTTGTCGGTGAAAGAGAAGAAGCGGAAGATATTGTTCAGGAGACCTTTTTAAGGTTATTCAAGAACAAGCATTATTATCGGGAGATTGCCAAATTCTCCACATGGATTTACACCATCGCCGGGAATTTGGCCAAAACGGAATTACGCAGGCGCAAACGCAGGAAGTTGTTATCAATCAGCCATTTTATGTCGAATGATAAGGATTACGATATTCCGGACGAAGACAGTAATCCGGAGCGGGATACCAATACGGTAATAACCGATAAAATCATTCAGGAGGCGATCGACAAACTATCGCCCAAGTTTAAGCAGGTCATTCTATTGCGCGACGTACAGGGATTTTCATACGAAGAGATCGCCGAAATTGTCGGGATTCCTTTGGGAACCGTAAAATCACGGGTAAATCGCGCCCGATTAAAATTACAGGAAGATCTCCAACAATTAATGAACGAACAAAAATAACATGGAGTTGTAGCCTATGATCTCGTGTGATACCGCAAAAAATATGCTCTCCGATTACCTTGAGCATACCTTAAGTCCGGATGAACAATCTTCTGTGGAAGAACATCTGGCCCATTGCTATCAATGCAAACGGGTGTTTGACGATGTGGCTTATTTGACGGAAAAACTTCGTGCCTTGCCGGTCATCCGGCCTTCGGAGGATTTCGACGGTCAGTTGCGCCTGCGCATTGCAGAAGAATATGCGCAAAACACGCATCCGGTTATTTCCAAAAAAGGATTTACTTTCGGCTTATCCGGTGCGGCGTTGATTGCCGTTATTACTTTTTTCGTCCTGACAACCAATTCTCCCGAACCGCAACCTTTAATTCAGCAATCCACCAACCAGATTATCAGCAAGGCAAATCAAATGTCGGCTCCTATTGTGCGCAATCAGGCGGTTCGTAACAATCCTGCGGTTAAATTAGCCGATCAGAACGATTCGTTAAATCAGCAGCCGCAAAAAGTGAATCAGGCAAATATCAAACTGGTCGATCAGGTTAAAAATTAAATTTTGGCCCCGGATCGGCCTTTTTTCTTTCATCGCCCATGTCGGTCGGGCCGGCTTTTTTTGGGAGGATAACGGGGGTCTGGTAAAAAATATCCGACTCCGCAAGGCCTTTGGGGGGTGAATTAAACGCCTGGCATCAACTCCCTGTCGCTACCACTTGTTTTTCGAAAATTTTATTCTTAAGTTAACACGCTTTAAAACAAATGAGTAAGCCGGTGCAAAATTTTATTATTTTAACGATCTTAATCATTATCGGTGTTCTCGTTAACCCCGAGTCCTGGGGATTCTGGGGTACATTTGTTTTCAAGCTCTTGGATTTGGGTGGCATTGGGCTTATTCTCTACTTTATCTGGCAAGATTACCAAAAAATTGAAGAACCGGATGAGAGCCAGGAAACATTTGAAGAGGACACAAGCGATTTCAGCGATTCGTTCTTTGAAAGCAAGGGCCGCCTGTTAAACAAAGCCTTGTACCGAAATGCGGAAATAACGGATTTTTTGCGCAAACAATTTTCCATCATTTGGAATTTAATTTTGCCCCATAACGGTTATTTATTCCTGATGCTACCGGGAAGGGAATTAATTCTTGTGCATAAAAAGGTGCGTCAGGATTTACAAAGTATCCGGCACAAAGGACAAACCATCCCGGCCATTGACCTGATCGATAATGCCAATGGATTTTTAATTGAAAATCACATTGAAAACGGGGCTGTGCTTTTACCGTTTTACGAGCAAAACGACTTTGTGGCCAAATCGTTTTTGGGGTTGCGCAGCGATCTTGCAGACTCCGTTCGTTTTTATTGGTTGTTCGATGCCGAAGTGTTCGACTTTTTTAACGATGAAGATCGCCCGGTGCTCCACAAAATCAACGAGACGGTTTTGGCCTTCGTTAACAAAGCATTATTGAATGAACATTTAAAAGTAGAGCACCTGCAAGCTGCCAAGGCCCTCTCCCTTTCGCAACAACTGTTGGGCATCCGCAGCATGAATGCCGCAGTGCAGGTTTTTACGGACTTTCTCATTAACGAATTTCAGGCAAGCAAATTGACCATCGCTTTCCGTAAAAATTTTGATCTGGCCGCACAACAGGGCGTTGTTCATTTTACAGTCGGCCTGGAAGACCCGTTTCAGCAAGGTGCGGAATTTCCTTTAGAAGAGGGCTTAAACGGTTGGGTCATTTTGAAAAATCGGCCCTATTTATTGGACGACATCGACAAAGGCGAATATTTCATTCCCCGTTTTAACCGCTCGGAAAAGAGTAATTACGGTTTGCGTTCGTTTTTGTCCGTTCCTGTTCACAGTGGTGAGGCGGCCGTAGGTATGATTACTTTGGAAGATAAAGAAGCAAATAAATTTTCGCAGGAAGATAAAAAACGATTAATCGATTTCGCCGGAATATTTTCCGGTGCCATGGAGCGATTAATAAAGGAAAAACAAATTGGAGGTCAAATAAATGGCTAAAAAACAAGATTTCGCAAGCAAAACCCAGAAAAGTAAAGCTGGAAAAACCTGCCCCGTATGCGGCGAAGCTTATCAATATGTTAAAACGGTAAGCATGGTTCCCGGTGAAAAAGAAGGTTCCTATCATTTTGCCGAACGTATCGTTGCCGTTTGCAAATGTAACGAGAAAGAAGTTTACGGTTAATCCATAGCCTAAAAGCGAACCTATCTATTTTTAAAAAGCCCCGCATCCCGGGGCTTTTTTGCATGGTTCCGTTCGTAATGTCTTTTTCCCCTCGAAAATTAAAAATATTTAAATTCCACCTGTGTACGTCCATCCCGGACGGATAACAGGGCCACGGAGCGTCCCTTTGAATGACGCGGTTGGACGGCACTGCCTGGATTGACGAAAAGGATGCCGTTAAAAACCAGTTGAGACGGTTTGTGTGTGTGTCCGTAAACAACTACATCCACTTTTTTATTCATCTTGAACAACTGGAAGGCGTAGGCTTTGGGCGAAGGCATGATATGGGTCAAACATATCTTAAGGCCTGCGCGTTCGATAAATTCTTTGCTTTTTAATTTTCCTGCCAAAGGATAGCGATCGGTATTGCCGGAGACCGCAATAACTGGCGCAATGGTGCCTAATTCGATCAACACCTCTTCACGACCCACGTCACCCGCATGCAGAATCAAATCAACGTCGTCAAACAACGAAAAAACTTCGGCCGGTAACACGCCGTGTGTATCCGAAATTAAGCCAATGAGCACCGTATTACGCCTTCTCCAACACGCCGTTTAACTGACGATCCGCTCGTTTAAGCAAGATGGCAAAAATAAGGCCGGCTACTCCCAAACCGGCAAACATGACCATGCTGGCCGTGTAGTTATGTGTTAAGTCACGCAATTTTCCGTTTAAATACGGGAACAAAGCCAGGCCGATATTTTGAATGAAAGTAATCAATCCAAAGGCGGTTCCCGTGTATTCTTCTTTAACAATCAACGGTACCGAAGGCCACATGGCAGCCGGAACCAAAACAAAGGCCGCCCCCAGCAAAAACATGGGGTAACGCGGCGGGATCATGGTAAAGCCCATGATTAGGAAGCTGGGAATAATCAGCAATGAACCCAAAATCATCAAACTGGCGCGCTTACCGATTTTATCCACCAATGACCCGGCAAAAGGGGCCAAAAACATGGAAGCGGCAATGATGATGGTGGTCGTTCCCCCGGCCGTGGAAAACATGTGAAAAATATTGTAAAAAACCTGGCTGAAAAATCCACCGGCATTGCCTACCGTTAAAGGAATGCCCCACTTATCGTGGAAGAAATCGGTGGAAAGGGCCGTAAAGGGAAAAATGGACGAATAAAAAGTAACACACAATAAGGCCACATACCAAAAAGCGGGCGGGAATTTTTTGATATCGGAAAAAACGATTTTCTCTTCGGCCTCTTCATCCTTTAATTTCAGGGCCTTCTCACCGCGTTTGTCCATAACCACGTAAACCAGAACCGCTCCGAACGAGACCAGACAAAAGACAACCGCGGCCCATAGTGCGGCCTGATAGCTGCCGAAATATTTGGCAATCAAGGCTTCGGTATTAAAAGAAAATAAAGTGCCCAAACGACTAATGGTCAGGGCGATGCCGAAGGACAGGGCCAATTCCTTCCCTTTAAACCAGCGAGCCAGGATGGCGCTTTGCGCCACCACTAAGGCCTCGGAACCGGCACCGAAAATAAAGCGCCCGATGTACAGAATGATGATATTGGGGGCAATGGCCACAATGGCAGCCCCGATGGCAACCAGACCGGCAAAAATCATCGATGAGCGTCGGGTGCCGATTTTATCGATTAAAAATCCGCCCAGCAAAACAGAAATAATGGCGGCCACGGAATACACGGTGTACATTCCGCCGATCACGCTGCGATCGATTTTAAGCGCCTGGATCAATTGCGGGGCAATGGCCCCAACGGAATCGTAGGCGAAATAACTGCCGAATGTTAATAAGGAAACGAAAAATAAAATGGTAAAACGATAAAGACGCGTGCGCGGATCAAACCAGCTTCGGCGTTCCGTCTCAAGCATGCTAAACATGATGCATTCCTTCCCGGTTTATCGAATTAAAAATGCAAGTTAGTAAGAGGTTCGTTTTGAATCAAGAAACAATGGAGGAAAAA
>CAZHIZ010000022.1:0-6431 GCA_964532875.1 uncultured Caldithrix sp.
CCGTACTGCGTGCCAATAGGCAAAAAGAATAAGCGCTGTTTTTACAAACAGGCGCACATAAAAAAGCCGCTGTGAAATGGACTTTTCACAACGGCTTTTTGTTTTGGAATAAATACGCACCCGCCTTGAGAGCGTATTTGAAAACGCGTTATTTGAGCAATACCAATTTTTGACTGAGCGAGCGATTGCCGGCATGCAAAACGGCAAAATAGATGCCCGTAGGCAAGACGCGCCCCGCATCGTCACGCCCGAGCCAGCGCAGGCGGTACACACCGGCCCGTACTTTTTTACCCGCAACCAATGTACGTACTTTTTGCCCCAAAATATTGTAAATACTCAAATCAACCACTACCTTTCCGGCCAACTGAGTCGGAACGGCAAACTGCAAAGTGGTAGAAGGATTAAAAGGATTGGGATAGGCCGGTTGCAAAGAGAGCTTCTTTGGCAACAGCGTTTGCCCGGCCTGTTCCAGGCCGGTTAAGCCGGAAAGATCGGTTTTGGATCGTGGCATAATCTGGTAGCCTTCGGTGAAAGGTTTAGTGCGATCGTACTGCGTTAAAATGCCCACAACGGTTTGCGGCCAGCTCGGTTGTTTGCTACCGTCGATATCGGTGTCTTTGTCGATGCGCAGGGTCAGTTCGGAAGCACCGCCGTCATCGGTAATGGTCAAATTGGCATCTTTACCGCTTTCGGGCCAGGCTTCCGTTCCGGGCACCGTATCGGCATTCACGATTTTCAGCAAAAGCCCTTCCAAAGCTTCGGGCGCACTCAAAATCGTAGCAATCGATATTTCCAAAGACTCGGGCATTCCGGGCGCACCCACATCCATGATGTCCCGTTCGGCAACCTGCGGAACGATTTCATTAAGCCCGTTGTATTGCAACAATTGCCCGCTAACCACGTATTGATGTCCCGGAATAATTGTCACATCGGCGGCACCGTATTTAAACAGATTAATACCGTGGTAATTTTCCTGAATGTACACACTGAGGTTTTTGCTGTCGAATACCTTATTGGCCACCGTAGCCACCCCTTGCGTTTTGGCGTAGTAACCGGCATAAATCAATTCACCGTCGGCATTGGTTTGGGTCAGGATTTCAATATTCGTTAACCCGGCAAAAAATCCCTGAACGGCTCCGTCACTGGTCTCACCGTCATTATCTTCGGCGTGTACCCAGTACTGCACTAAATTTCCGTTTTGATATTCCGAACCTGGAATGACGGCCGTGAAAATGGAATCGCCCTGAATGGCCGTCATGGTTATCGATTTTTCCGTGCCGTTTTGAATTTTGTAGTGTAACTCGGCTACCGTAACGGTACCGTTATCGGTAATTTTTACCGTGTCCGCAAAGTCCTGTGCCGGTTCGGGTACCAGAGGGCCAAAACCCAGATACTCGATGACGGGCGCTGTCGTGCTGATCGAAATATCCTGTTCGCTGCGCGGCTCGATTTTGTAATTGCCGTAACTGTAATCGCACACGCCGGTAATGGTGTATTTTTGACCTAATTCCGGCGTAAAACCTTTGTACAGCAAATCGTCGATGCGGCAAGGACCGCTGCCGTCGTCCACTTCCCATTCACCGTAACCCAGATCGGTATTGGTACATTGCGCAGCGTTTACCTTCACCAGAACGCCTTCGTATTTTTCCTGGGCCAACGAACCCGTTTTGATGCTTAACGGTTTGGGCGGGGTGGCACTGGTATTCAACACGCTAAAAGCCGAAATATCTTTAATTTCCGTCTTATTGTTGTATTCATCCACTGTTCCGGTAATTTGCACCTGATAATTCAGTTCCACCTTGGAAAGATTGGCCGAATCGAACACGTACACACCGCTCCAGGCGCTATCGGCATCCTGAATAAAATAACCGTACTGGCTTACACCGGTCACCACGCCTCTTACCGTAACCACCTGACCTTTAAGAGGGGAATCCCCTTCGCCGCCGTCGGGTGTTTTCTGGATTTCGGCGATGGAAATTGTTTGCGCTTTTTTTGTAGTACCTGTCGCTGAAGGGATGGTTCCGTCGGTCTTGAAATCGATATTCGCTCCGCCGTTGTTGTAAGGATAAATGCGAAAGGTGTAGGTGGTTAATTCCTGCAAACCGTTTACCGTAAAGGTGTTTTTGCCGTCGTGATGCAGCACGTTAAAGGCGGCCACTCCGTCCGACCAATCGTTGTCATCGGGAACGGGAGTGCCGTCGACAACCGTGGGAAAGGTTGCCCCGTCCTTCACACCCAAAATCAAATACTTGGCCGGGAGCACGGCGCCGGTGGACCCGATCCAGCTCAGAAAAATTTGCGTGGCCGTGGTGGAATCCACTTGAAATTGCGTGACATGGTTGGAGGGTTCGGGCAAGATGTTGGTAGTTAATTGTTGATTTTGATTAATCTCGCCCGGTGTGGCCGGTAAGGGTTCCTGCCAGCCAAAGGCATCGTAAGTCGTACCCGTTCCGCCCAATTGCAGCGAATAGCCCACGCTGTCCGGTTCGGAAACACCGATGTCCACCGAAGTCATGCCGTTGGCCGGCCCGTCGGCGGCCGTCATCGTACCTTCGTAACTTAAAAACTGCCCGCTAATAACCGTACCCTGATAGCTTAAAGCCATGCCGTCGGGAGAGCCGTTTTGAATCCCGTTAGCCGGATAGGTGTAATAGAAAAAGGTGAAATTGTTAACCGTACTGCCTTTGACAAACTGATCCAATGTTTTGGTATTGTACACTTTGCCGTCGTTGCCGTTGTACAAATCCACCTGAAAATCCGCCAGATTGTAAGAATCGGCATTCTCAATGACAACTTCGATAAATTCATTCTTATCCGTACTGAAATTATCGTAATGGATTTCGTTGATCCAGGCATTTTGTGCCCATAAAAAGCCCGTAAAGGCCAAAAGCATTAAAGCCGTTTTTCTTATTAAATCGCCCATACATTTTCTCCTATCTTTAATTGTCAGGGATTCATAAATTACTAAAAATTTTTCAGAATACAACTATTAAACACAATTCAAATAAAAAAAAGCGGAGGTAAGAATGGCCTCCGCTTGTGGAAAGGTATTATTGATTTTGCTCTTTACTGCGAGGGTGCCAATCGCTGCTTTCCGTTAGAATGTTTTCCATGCGTTTCACCAGCTTGTGCGGATCGGTTAAATAACCCTCCAGCAACAAAGCGCTTTCGTACAATTGCTCCACCGTTTCCGTAATAAACGGATCTTTCGGATCGTTTTTGTAAATATGCAGTAAGTTACGAATCAGCTTGTGATCTTTATTAACTTCGAAAATCTTTTTGGGAATACTTTCATCTTTATTGATCAATTGCATGATTTTTTGCATTTGCGAAGTCATTTGGCCGTCCGGGCTCACCAGGCAGGCCGCGCTGTCCTTCAGGCGTTTGGAAACCCGCACTTCGGTCACCCGATCACCCAGAATATCGCGCATCTTATCCAGTAATTTTTTAAAGACTTTTTCTTCGCCCTTGCTCAATTCTTCCACTTCCGATTCCGTTTTTTCCACGTCTTCGTATTTTTCCAATTTGGCGATATCGGCATGCTCCACAGCAACGAATTCATATTCACCCTTGTACTTGCCCAAACCGGTCATTACGAATTCGTCCACCGGTTCGTACAAATAGAGCACCTCCACGCCTTTGCGTTTGAAAATTTCCAAGTGCGGATCGCTTTCCAAAGCTTCGCGACTGGGCCCGGTGATGTAGTAAATTTCTTTTTGTTCGGATTTCATGCGCGACACATATTCGGCCAAAGAAGTAAATTCACCTTCTTTATCCAGGGCGGACGAATCAAAGCGCAATAGCTCGGCAAATTTCTCCTGATTGGCATAATCCTGATAGCCCAGTTTGAAAAATTTACTGTGCTCCTTCCAGAATTTTTTGTACTTTTCCGCATCGTTTTTGGCCATTTTTTCCAGATGCGAGAGCACTTGCTTGACCAGCACCTGCTTAATTTTCATAACGACTTTGTTTTCCTGCAAGGTCTCGCGCGAAATGTTCAGCGGAATATCCGGCGAATCGACCATGCCCTTGATAAAGCCCAAATATTCCGGTAACAAATCGGAGAATTTGTGCTGAATCAAGACCCCGCGCACGTACAAGTCCAACCCGATGTCTTCTTTGTTGACACCGAAAATATCGTAATTCTTTTGCGGGATGAACATGATGCTGCTAAACTGTACCGGCGCATCGATGGAAACGTGAATCCAATCCAAAGGCGGTTCGGGATCGTAGGTTAAAAATTTGTAAAATTCTTCGTACT
Source organism: uncultured Caldithrix sp. (assembly GCA_964532875.1). GTDB lineage: Bacteria > Calditrichota > Calditrichia > Calditrichales > Calditrichaceae > Caldithrix. The sequence goes on from CAZHIZ010000022.1 coordinate 4,262, forward strand.
GCTCTTTTTTGATGCTCGATTTCGGTTCGCGCCAGATGGCCCGCAGGGTGTTAACTTTTTCCCCGTTAACTTTGATATCGAAATTAATGAAGTTGGAATGTTTTTTAATGATTTCTTTAACCCGCCAATCCTCGGCAAATTCCTTGGCGTCGTCCTTCAAATGCACCTCAATGGTAGTTCCGCGTTTCAGGGGTTCGTCCAGCTCCATCACTTTGAAACTACCCTGTCCGTCCGAAATCCATTTAACGGGCGGCTCGTCTTTTTTGTAGGATTTGGAGGTGATAACCACCTCTTTGGCTACCATGAAAACCGAATAAAAGCCCACACCGAATTTACCGATGATATTGGCCACATCTTTGGCATCGGCTTCTTTGGAAAGTTGTTTGAGAAATTCGGCCGAACCCGATTTGGCAATGGTTCCGATATTGGCCGTAATTTCTTCTTTGCTCATGCCGATACCCGTATCGCTGATGGTTAAAACGTGTTTGTCTTTATCCGTTTTAATATTGATTTCCAACGGTAGGTCTTTGTCGATCACTTCCGTGCCGCGCGTTAATTCAAAACGCACTTTATCCAGAGCATCGGAGGCATTGGAAATCAATTCGCGTAAAAAAATCTCGCGATTGGTGTACAGAGAATGCACCAAAATATCCAAAAGCTGGTTGACTTCCGCTTTAAATTTATACGTTTTCGCTTTTTGTTCCGCCATGCTCAATTCTCCTTTTTCTTTTGGAATTCAAACTGGAATGAATACTACTTATCGCTTTAAATTTGATGCATTTAGACAGGGCGGGTTACATTAAACTGCGGCCCAAGACATCTCTAACGAAAGCATTTTTGAACAAGAAATAAAATTGCCGTTCCGGTAAGGCAAGGCTCATTTCAAGGTTTGCATCTTGCGTGCAAAAGCCTTCAAAATAGCAATGGTCGAAGAATCGCAATCGAAAACCGAATTAAGACCCTGCGGCTCCTGAGGCGGATCGCCCGTGAAGGCGTCTCCTTTTTGCCAGGTGGGATGCCGGGCATCGCGAGCACGGCCTTCACCGGCCCAGGCCCAAAAATTGCTGCCGGTTAAGGGACCGCCACCACGGGCATTTTCCCAAACCCACTCAAAAACCTTTTGGTAATACCGATCACGATAGTGTGTGGTAGCTTTTGGAGAGAAGGAATGGTCGTCCCTGGGCAGCCCGAATTCCTCCAGGACAAGGGGCTTTTGCAGGGTTTCGGCCAAACGGATGTGCTCCTGCACGTAACGGCGGGCCTTTATTAAGGCGGAATCGAAAGTGGCCCGGGCATTTAAGGGATCGAACCAGCCCCAATTAAAAGCCCACAGGTGGAACGTAGCATAATCGATATTGGGATCGTTGTGTATTTTTAGGAACAAAGCAGAATCGCGCATGCAACCGAACAGGCCCTCGTTGCCCGTACTAATCAGATGGTTGGGATCGAGGGAACGAATAAATGCGGCCGCATGGTGAATCCATTGCGCAAAGGCCTTAAAATGGCTCTTTCCGACCGCACCCTCGCCGGGTCGCGGTTCATTGGCCAATTGCCAGCTCATAATGGTCGGATCATCTTTGTAAAGGACACCTGTAATCGTGTTTCTGTGCTGGATGAGCATGGAAAGGTAAGCTTCGTACCATCGTTGGGCCCGGGCATTGTTGTAAAATCGGGCGCTAAAATTCATAAATTGCGACCAGGTGTATTGAGGTAAAAAGGCGTTGGGTAAGGGCTCTTTGGTGGCCCACGAAACATATTGCGCCATGCCGCCCGTCCATACCCAAAAATTATTCAAATAAATAACGGCTTTCATATTGCGTTTGGCCATTTCGGCCAGCACAAAATCCATTCCTTTCAATAGGCGTTCGTCGTATTGGGCGGGATGGGGTTGAATGGGCGGCCAAACTGTCTTGGGTTGGTTTAATCCTTCGGAAGCGCCCATGATGCGCAAATTGGTAATCCCCATTTCCTTTAGCCGATTCAATTCCCGGACTAACCGAGCCCGGTTGCCCCCTTGGGCCAAGGCGCCCAAATTGACGGCATACCAGATGTTCGTCCCCAAAAAGGCGTAACGTTGCCCGTTTAGCACGAAAGACCGACCGTTAACCTGAACAAAAGAGGGCGGTGTACGCGACCACCCGTTCAGAATGGAAAAGAAGATAAAAAATCC
>CAZHIZ010000022.1:6531-33707 GCA_964532875.1 uncultured Caldithrix sp.
TCGACTGCCTGAATGACATTCACTAACGGGACACTCATTCGAAAAGTATCATTGATCACCTGCAACCATTGGTTGGCAATAAGGGCATGTCCCAAATCGCTGGGATGCACCCCGTCCAGACTGTAAAATCCACCGGTAATAAATTGATTGCTTACCGTTAAACCGGCAATGGAATAGCCGTCATTAATCTCCTTAAAAAAACCGTGCATATCCACCACGGGAATCTGGCGAAACAAACAAACCGAATCGATCACCGCATTAAAACCTTCCACCAGATCTTTGACCGTTTGCTGTTCGGACGGATCCAAAATTACATCATCCGGCAAGGGCTTTCCGTTGCTGTTGGGAAATGAAGCCGGTAAACCGTATCCGCGTTTGATGAACGCTTTGGCCGGCAATAGAATCAAATCGCCTTCGTTGGTACCGACCAAAGGGATGGGATTACCGTCCGCGTCCCTGGCCGGCGTATTGGTTACCGTATCGATCACAAAGCGCGACAGGGTATTAAAATAGGGCATGTCCAGAATATCGGGAATATTGGCCACCACCACTGCCGCCTTGGTGGATTTTAACGAATCCATTAATTCGCTGAAATATTTGGCAAAATCTTCTTTGGAAGTCGGCGGACTGGTCACCGGATTGATGGCGCTGTACATGGCGTAACTGAGAATATCGTAAGTGCCGATCCAACACAAAACGAGAGAAGGATGAAAGACTTTCAATTGTTCGAAAGCAGACATAAATCCGTAAGGATCGGGTAACGGATTGCGCAAAATAACGTCTAACAAACCGCTTTTACTGCGGCTGCGCAATTTGCTTACCGCGTGCAGCACGTCATCCACGTAAATGCCCGGTACCGCCAGATTATTGTACGGGTAGGGCCAGAATTTTACCGAATCATCAATAAACGGATTGGTGGTCGGATCAAAGTCCGGGTAATCGGAAAAGGGTACGGCATCGATTACCGGATCGGGCACGACCGTGTTCGGCGTTTCTGGATTGTCCAAATATTTTAATTCCAATGTCCCGTATCCGGCGTACGATTCGCTACCCAGCCCCGGATAATGAATGTACGGTTGCTGAAACAAAGACGTCTCTCCCTGGCGGGCAATGAGCGCCAAAAAATCGTTGCGCTGGTGCGGCTCTACCAAAGCAGCCGATTGGTAACCGGCCATTATATCATCCCCCACGCCCATCAACCGGCTAAAAAGCGCTTTTTCATTTTTATTAACGGTCGTACTGGTGATGCGCGGCTCGCTTAATGAACAAGCCGACAAAATGGCTAATCCGAACGCTAATAATACCCATACGATTATTTTTCTTTTCATGGATTCAGCTCCTTATCACTTAAAAGGCATAGCCAAGGGTTAAGCCGAAAATGTTGGCCAGCCCCGAATAGGTTCCGTCAAAATCGTTTACCGTGTTTTTCACTTCCCGATCGTCCTGCAGCAAAATGTGGTAGGCTGCATCGATACTAAAATGCCGATCACGATATCCCAAACCGACGGTGTAATTGTGACGATCGTTTTCGGGCAGGGTCGGCTCCACATAAGCGGAAGGCACGGCATGGTAATCCCAGGCATAACCCGCCCGCATGGTAAAATGACGATCCAAACGATACTCCAATCCGAAACGCAAACTGAAACTGTCCTGGTAATTTCTGGGATTCACACTTTCTGTTTGACCCGCTACCGGCCGGGCGAAATCAATTTTTACCTGATCATACGTGTGCCAGCCCATGGCCAAATAGTCGGCTTCAAAACTCAAATTCTCGGTCATGTCGTACGCCAACCCCACACCATAAGAAGCAGGCAACGTTAACTTGGAAGAGGCTTTTACTTTGTTTGGGAAATAGGCGGCCACTTCTTGATTAACCACCGGATTTTGGGTTGCGGGAAAGGAGAAATAAGCGTTGCCTTTGTCAAAATTCAATACCGAAGCGCTGCGGTACATGAGACCGATTTCTACTTTTTGGCAAGGCTGATAATGCAAGGCCACATTAAAGGCGTAGCCATTCGTTGCGGCTTCCAGTTTGGAATGGCCGAAAAGATGGCGAGGTGTAAACAATACGTCTTTTTCCAGCACGACACGGGCATTCACCAGAGAAACACCCGCCGCCACGGATAAATTATCCCGGATTCCGTAAGCAATTACAGGGTTCACAAAAATCGTGCGTAGTTCCGTATTGGTGGCCAGCAAACGCCCCACCCATTTGTCTTGCCAGGTCGAGGCCAGGCCGAAAGGCGAATAGAGACCTACCCCGACAACAATATTCGGCTTTACAGCATAGGTTACGTACAAATGGGGCGGGAAAAACAACCCCTTTTTAGCCTTATTGTAATAATAGGGATCCATTCCCACAGGCCCGGTAAAGGAAAATTGTGTTTGTATGGCCATGCTGCCCACTTGCAGATGCCAGCCGGACAAACCAACCAGCCCCGCAGGATTGTAAAAGAGGGCCGAGGCATCGTTAGCTTTGGCTAAAAAAGCACCGGCCATGCCCGTGGCCCGGCTCCCCTGCTCGTAAATGGAAAATCCCGAAGCCAATAAAAATGAAGCGGGCAGGAATAAAATCAAGATTAACTTTTTAAACATGAGGCCTCCTGCAAAAACATGTGAATGCCCTTTCAGGCAAAAATTTTTTGCGTGTTCCGATTTGCATTACCGTTGACCAATATACGCATAATTTCATATTTGTTAAATACAATTAGGTCACAGAATATTCAAAATTACGCAGGAATTGTTAAAAAGATTCGTTTTGTGCTAAAAAAATATTTGGCAAGGATACAATAGCAGCAACAAAAAAGGCAGGGACAAAGCCCTGCCTTAAAATAAATATCGGTTGCATTCTACCAGAATCGACCGCCCAGCATATCGATAACCGAGGCCATCTTTCGTAAATTGTATTGTTTCAAATTCGGTTGGGCAGTCTTTTTCAACGGGGCATTGCCCAGGTCGGCCCGTATCGAAATATGAGCAATGGAAATGCCGTATTTGGCGTTAATAGCATCGATGAATTGGTTGGCCACAATACCGTAGCCGGCATTGGTCAAATGGATACCGTCGAAACTAAACAATCCGCCGGTAGCAAATTCAGTGGTAAAAAGGAATCCGTCGGCCATAACGCCGCCCTGATTCAACACATCCAGCAAAAATTTATTGGCATCAAACAGGGCAAAGCCGTATTGATTGGCAGCCGCCGCGATAATTTGATTGTAAGCAGCCGTCACCTGTTGAATCGTGGCAATTTCCACCGGATCCAAAATCAATGGATTCGGCCAGGGGTTCCGCGGATCCAAACCGAAAGCTTTGGTCGTATCCACGGCCGGCATGGTGGCTAATAAAGCGCTTACGGGAACGCCCTTCATGGCGGCCAGATCGCGATACCAATGCCCGGTAGGTTTGCCGATATCCGCCGCATAGCTGCCACCGACTAAGGTGACCAAAACGTTGAAATTGGTCAAATCGTCCAGGGTGGCCTGTCCGCTGGCCGGAGCCGTGGTCAGACTATCCGTCCCTTTCTGGTAGGCCAGGGGATAGGGAATGTTAGCCGCTTGCAAAGCCGCGGCTATTTTCGGGCCAACTACCTTAAAAAACGGCGGGACCGTCACATCGGGAATATTGGCCACGGCTACTTTGGCATTTAAAGAGGCCACTTTTTCTGCCAAAGCCATGTAGGCACTTTGGAATCCTTGCAGCGAAACGCCCGTTACCGGACTGGTAAAATCCTGAATGGGCGTGGGCGGTTTTAATCCGCCGCTGGTGGCATAACCCAAAATATCGTTATTACCGATCCACAAAGTCACCAAATCCGGATTTTGCGCTTTGGCCTGATCAAAGGCCGTTCCCTGACCGCGTAATACGAGATCCACGGCATCATTCTTTTCGCCGAAAAAGAGATAGCGGAAATTTGTCGTGGAACTGGTAGCGTTTAAAAGATCCCATGTTGTGGCCGTAGGAATACCCAAATTCTGATACGGTTTGGGATAGGTGGTGTTGTTGGGTACACCCGTGCCCGAGGCCTGAAAAATACTGTTGGTAAATGGATCCAATTCGTAAATATTGGGAATACCCGGGAAAGAAACCGTGGGCTGCGCAAATTCTTTAATACCTAATTGGCGGGCGATTTGCGCCGGGAAACTAAAATACTGAAAATCTTCCATCAAACCGCCGGATTGCACACCGGCCGTTAAACTGTTGCCCAAAGCAACATACGTATTGATGGTCTGGCCGTTTAAATTATTTTCCGTCTTTTTTACGGCAGGTTCTTCCAGCTTACATCCCGAAAGAACCAACGCCAGGGCCAACATCGCAAGGAAGGTAAATCGAATATATTTCATAACATCATTCTCCTTCTGTTAATTATAAAGAAATGCCCATAGTCAGGCCAAACATATTAGCCATACCCTTGTAGGTTCCGTTAAACGGAAACGGTTGGCCGTTTACTTCCAATTTGGAATTTTTGATGGTACGATCATCCTGTAAAAGCAACATATAATAAGCATCGAAAGTTAGGTTGTTCAATTTGTATCCCGCACCAATGGAGTACAAATTGCGATCGCCTTCGGGTAATGTTGGCTCGACATATTCATCCGGAACGGCATGATTATCACGCAGATAACCGGCGCGAACAGCAAAATTCTCGTTTACCTTGTATTCCAGGCCGAAACGCAAACTGTAACTGTCGATGTAATTCTTGACGGCTTCGCTTTCGGTAGAACCGGCTACAGGTTCCTTAAACTTGATTTTCAAAACATCATAAGAGCTCCAGCCCAACTGCATGAAATCGAATTCGGCTGTTAATTGCTCGGTAAACGCATAGGAAATTCCCAAACCGATTTCATTGGGAAAATTCAATTCGGAACTACCCTTGGTATTGGGAAAAGCGGCCTGTAAATACTGATACATTTTTTCATTGCGTAATTGGGGAATTTCGAAGGTGGCATCACCGTCATTGAATTTCATCAGCACATTATGGCGATACACGGCACCGAGGGTTAACTTGTCCATCGGCTTGAACTGAATGCCCACATTAAAGCCGTAACCGGTGCCGTTAGCCTTTAATTCGGATTCCACGTAGGTATCGGCGGCAAAACCGGTGTAAATGCTTTTTTGCAAATCAACCGTACCGATCATGTAGGTAAATCCGGCGGCTACGGAAAGATTATCCAGCACTTTGTAAGCCAAAACGGGGTTAAACGAAAAGGTTTGTACATCGGATTTGGTCGCCAAAACGCGTCCGGGCCAATCACGCGGCCAATCGCTGCCCAAACCGAACATGGAATAAAAACCGAAACCGGCGGTCAAACGATCAGTAATCCCGTAGGTAAGATAAAAATGAGCCGGCGGGAAAATGTGTTTTTTGGCGGCCGTGTACAAATTGGGGTCCACATTGGTCGGCCCGGTAAAGGAAAATTCCGGCATGATGATGGTGGCACCCAAGCCCAAATGCAAGCCTTTTAAAGCCGTCATACCGGCGGGATTGTAAAATACGGCCGTTACATCATTGGACATGGCAATAAACGCACCACCCATGGCCGTGGCCTTTGCCCCCTGCTCATAAATGGAAAAGCCGGAGCCATAGACCAGAGAACCGCTTAGCAAAACGGCAAACAGTAGCATTAAAAGTTTCTTGTGCATAGAACCTCCTACTTAAAATTAGAAACTCCAATAATACCTTGAAAGATACAAGAATATCGTTTCAAATTCAACTATTTAGGATTTTATAGCCTATTATTTTTGTTATATTTATCACATAGGATGACCTAAATCGTGGGCAGAAAAATCAACGTAAAGTCAATAAAAATCGAAGAAAAGACCCAAGACCAATGCCCGGCAGTGATTACTTAACTTCAAGAACAAGAATCGCCTTGCATCCCAGCAGGGCAGGGATCGAATACATTTTAAAATTAGAATACGGTGAAAAACGGAATGCAAACGATGCCGTTTCAGATGACCGTATTATCCGGAACTAAGGTATTTTTAGGGATGATGATGATGCCGTCCCGAATGGAATAGAAGTCACCGTCTTCATTTTCTTTATTGTCTTTGTTAATCAGATGTACGTTATTACCGATACGAGCATTGATATCGATGATGGCGTTCCGAATAACACAATTGTGGCCGATGCCTAAATTCGGTTGCCCCATATCTGCATTTTCCTTACGTGTACGAATGGTTTCGTAGCGATCGTTACCCATGATAATAGCCCGTTGAATAAAGGTACCCTCTTCCACAAACGAGCGAATGCCGATAATGGAATTCTCGATGATCGAGCCCAATAAAATACAACCTTCCGCCACATTGGATTGGTGAATTTGGCAGTTGTAAATTTTCGAGGGCGGTAAATAACGCGGATGGGTGTAAATGGGGTAATCTTCATCGTAGAAATCAAAACGGGGAACGGGCTGTACCAATTCCATGTGCGCATCGAAAAAAGAGCGTACCGTTCCGATATCTTCCCAATAGCCGTCGAAAAAATAAGCCGCCACTTTGTATTTTTTAATGGCCTCGGGTATTATCTCGTGGCCAAAATCTTCTTTACCTTTATCGGCCAACGCTTGGAAAAGAACCTCCTTTTTAAAAATGTAAATACCCATCGAGGCCAGATGGGTACGTCCTTGCGGCTCGATATTGAATTTTTTAAATGTTTCCGGAGAAATGGCAAAATCATCCAGAACGGCATCATCTTGCGGTTTTTCGTAAAATTCCGAAATATAACCCTTTTCGTTAACTTTAAGAATGCCAAATCCTTTTGCTTCATGGCGATAGATCGGTTTAACGGCAATGGAAATGTCGGCATCCATTTTTAAATGATTGTCAAAGAAATGGCGGTAGTTCATACGGTAGAGATGATCTCCGGAAAGAATAAGGAGATTGTTGTCCGCACGTTCGAAATACATTAAATTCTTGCGTACGGCATCGGCTGTCCCCTGGTACCAATCCTTATTTTCGGCGGTTTGTTGAGCAGCCAAAATGCGCACAAACCCCTTGCTGAAAATATCAAACAGGTACGTACGCGAAATATGGCGGTGCAAGGATTCCGTATTGAACTGGGTCAGAATGAAAATTTTCCGAACACCAGAATGCAGGCAATTGCTGATGGGGATATCAATCAAACGGAATTTCCCGCCAATGGGTACGGCCGGTTTGGCCCGTAATTTGGTTAACGGATACAGACGCGAGCCCTGCCCCCCTCCTAAAATAATTGCCGTTAAGTCCATGAAGCCATCTCACTTTCCTTTTATTTCACAAAATTTAAAACACCTTGTTCATCAAACCCAACCCAATAGACATCGCCTTTTTTTATTAACGGACGATTAATCATGCCCTGTTCTTTTAACAGCCATTCGAACAACTCGTCTTCCGATAAATTTTGTCCTTTAAGCCCCAGCTTGCGAAACGTGGGACCTTTGGAATTTAAAACGCTTTGCAGGCCCAATTGATCCACTACTTTTTTTAATTCTTCACGCGTTAAGGGATGCTTTTTTACGTTAACAAAGGTGTAATCGATCCCATTGGCTTCCAACAGGGCCTTGGTTTTTCGTATCTTCTGGCATTGGGGTACGCCGTAAAGGGTAATCATGGCTCTCTCTCTCCTTCTTTTTTTCGGATTTCATTTTAAGCTCATTTTTAGAAATCGGGTATTTCGCAAACGGGCACCTCGGGAGCGCCGCAAGTAATCGTCATCAGAGAATCTCAGCGTGCAACATCGCACAAGGCTTAATCTAAAATGGACGAAGCGACCACATTGGCAATTTGCCCGCGTAAACGCACCACACTCCCCGTATCGTGAGGATGCACCCGGTTGGTCAGCAAAATAATAACCGTTCTGCTTTGCGGATCGATGGAGATCGATGTGCCCGTGTAGCCCGTATGACCATAAGCCCGTGCGCTGAACAAATCGCCCAGGTTGGAATTGTAGTCTGAAGAAACATCCCAGCCCAAGGCGCGGCCAAATTGCTCGAATCCTTTGGGGACGGTGATCATCTTTTCCACCGTGCGTTTACTTAAAATACGCGTTCCGTGCCAGGTACCGTCATTGAGCATCATGGCCGAAAAAATGGCTAAATCGTCCGCCGTAGAAAATAAGCCGGCATTTCCGGATATGCCTCCGTTCATGACCCGCGCCAAAGGATCGTGCACAACACCCAAAAGCACCGTTCCGTCCGGTTGCATTTCAGTAGCCGCGCAACGTTTTATTTTGTCTTTAGGCGGCAAATAAAACGTATCGTGCATGCCTAAAGGTTTGAAAATATGTTGTTCGCTGAAATCTTTCAACGATTGCCCGCTAATGGTTTGAATGATATTCTGTAAGGTGATGAAATTCAAACAACTGTATTTGAAGTAGGTACCCGGCTCGTGTTCCAGCGGCAAGCGACCAATGTAGGCGATTAAGGAATCCGGATTGGGAGCCCCGAATTTTTGTTGCAGTTCTTTAACCGGAGCGTAAGGAGGCAAGCCCGAGGTATGGGTTAACAAATGAATGATGCGAATCGGTTTGCCAAAGTTGTTTTTGTGCTTGAACTGCGGCAAGAAATCCGAAACACGATCTTTAAGCCGCAATTGCCCGCGTTCCAGTAAGATCATGGCCGAAGTGGCCGTTGCCACAGGCTTGGTAACCGAAGCCAGGTCGAAAATGGTGGAAATTTTCATTTTACGTTTTACTGGCACCAATTGGCGGTAACCGTAAGCTTTACGGTAAACGATTTTATTATCGCGGGCAACCAACAAAACCGCGCCGGGAATAATGCTGTCTGCAATGGCCTTCTCAATAATCTTATCGGCCAGTTGCAGACGCTTGCCATCCATATTTTCCACCTCGGGGGCGACAACTTTTAAAGCTTGTGCTTGTAAAAAGACGGCTAAAAAAAGGACGGGAATTACAATTTTGCGTAGCATCATACAAACATCCCTTAGTTAGTGGGTGAACATTTCAGTCAGCGCTAATATACTAAATTTTAAAATGTACCGAAACGTTAAATTTTGCCAAAGCCCTTGCAAGAGATTCATAATTGCATTCTACGTTCGCTTTTACGTACATTTCATTTGCGAGTAGCAACAGGGCGTAAATATGGCAACGTACATTTTAGGCATCTCCGCTTTTTACCACGATTCGGCCGCGGTTTTATTAAAAGACGGCACCATTGTCGCCGCCGTACAGGAAGAACGCTTCTCCCGCCGCAAACACGACCATTCCTTCCCCCGAAAATCCATCGAATATTGTCTGCAAGAAGCGGGCATTCAGCCGAACGATTTGACTTTTGCGGTTTTTTACGAAAAGCCCTTTATTAAATTCAATCGCATCTTAGAGACCTATTTAAGCGTTGCACCGCGCGGCCTGCGTTCTTTTTTAATGGCCATGCCCCTGTGGATCGGACAAAAATTGTGGATTTCGGATTTGATTAAAAAGGAATTGTCCTTCGAGGGCCCTGTCCTTTTTTCCGAACATCACGAGGCCCATGCTGCCTCGGCTTTTTTCCCTTCACCCTTTGAGGAAGCGGCCGTTTTAACCATGGACGGTGTGGGCGAATGGGCTACCTCCTCCATCGGTTTGGGCAAAGGGAATGGGATTGATTTACTATTGGAACAACATTTTCCCCATTCTCTGGGGTTGCTTTATTCGGCATTTACCTATTTTACGGGATTTAAAGTTAATTCCGGCGAGTACAAATTAATGGGTTTGGCCCCTTATGGAGAACCCCGTTTTGTGCAACGCATTCTGGATGAACTGGTGGATTTAAAAGAAGACGGTTCGTTTAAATTAAACATGCGCTACTTCCATTATTTAAGCGGGCTAACCATGACCAACCGACGCTTTGCCCGCCTGTTCGAAGGGCCGCCGCGTAATCCCGAAGCACCTTTAACACAAAGGGAAATGGACCTGGCCGCTTCGGTACAGGCGGTTACCGAAGAAATCGTCCTACGTTCGGCGCGGCATGCTAAAAAAACAATCGGCGCCAAATATTTGTGTCTGGCAGGCGGCGTGGCATTGAATTGTGTGGCTAACGGAAAATTATTGCGCAGCGCTTTGTTTGAAGATATTTGGATTCAACCGGCGGCCGGTGATGCCGGCGGAGCTCTCGGGGCCGCCTACTTAGCCTATTACCATCATCTGAATAAACCGCGTCATGCCACCGGTTCCGATCTGCAACAAGGCAGCTACCTGGGACCGGCCTATTCGGAAGAAGCCATCGAAAATTTCCTGCAAAACCAAGGGATTCCTTACCAACGGTTAACGGAAGACGACTTAATGACCCGGACGGCGGAATTCCTGTCGCAAGGGAAAGTGGTGGGCTGGTTTCAGGGTCGCATGGAGTTCGGGCCGCGGGCTTTGGGTAATCGTTCCATTTTAGGTGATGCCCGCAAAGAAGACATGCAACGCATTCTGAATCTTAAAATTAAATTCCGTGAAAGTTTCCGTCCTTTTGCCCCGGCCGTTTTACAAGAAGAAGCCGGGCAATGGTTCGAAATCGACCGCCCCAGTCCCTACATGTTGCTCACGGCCACGGTTCGCCCGCATAAGCGTCTTCCGGTACCAAAGAAGGTTCACGGGTTGGACAAGTTGAAGATCAAACGCTCGCTCATCCCGGCTGTCACTCACGTGGATTATTCGGCGCGCCTGCAAACCGTAGATTCCGGGAGCAACCCCCTGTTTTATCGCCTGCTAAAAACCTTTAAGCAAAAAACCGGTTGCCCGTTGCTCATCAATACATCGTTTAACGTGCGGGGCGAGCCCATCGTCAATACACCGCAGGAAGCTTACGCCTGCTTTCTGCGCACGGAGATGGATGTGCTGGTGCTGGGGCCATTTCTGTTGAAGAAAGAGATACAACCCCCTGAAGCGCTTGCTTCTTTAGATAAAAAGGAGTTCGAAGTTGATTAGTCCCAATGCTAACAAAACGGTTACCGACAAGCAATTACGTTCATTTTCTTTGATTACCTTTTTGGGCTTCGGCGTTTTGGCCCTCTTTGCCTGGCGAAAGCAGAACCTTTTTTTAATGCTTCTCCTAATCGCTTTACAGGCATTGATTTTACTCGGCCAATTTTACCTGCCCTTATTGTTGCGTTTTTACGCCTATTGGATGAAAATCGGCGAAATATTGGGCTGGCTTTCGTCCCGCCTTTTACTGAGCCTTATTTTTTACCTGATCGTCACACCGATCGGCTTGTTTTTGCGTATTATCAAAAAGACGCTTTTGGATTTACGTTTCCCGGATGCCGCAGCTTCGTTTTGGCGAAAACGCAAAAAGACGCACAGCGATTTAACGAAAATGTTTTAGATGACAAAGGAGCCGTCCATGGCTAAATGGAGCATTTTACGCGAATATCTTTCGTTTTTAAAGACGCACAAAAAATGGTGGCTATTGCCCGTGGTTTTGATTCTGATCATCTTAGGACTCATTATTATTCTGGCCCAGGGCAGTGCTTTGGCCCCCTTTATTTACACGTTGTTTTAAGACAATTTGATAGGAATGTGGAGTATGCTTTCTGGTACAATACACAATAAAAAGCAAAGATTCGTGCAAATTTACACGGGTAACGGCAAGGGTAAAACAACCGCCGCCATGGGCTTGGCCCTGCGTGCCATCGGAGCCGGCTGGCGGGTTTATTTTGTGCAATTCATGAAAAATTATCCCTATTCCGAACTGTCCGTTTTAAAGCAATTGGCGCCGCAGCTCACCTTAAAACGCTTCGGCAATGATGCCTTCGTCTTCCAAAAGAAACCGCCGTCGGCCCAACTGCTGGCCGAAATGCAGCGCGGCTGGCAGGAAGCGCGTCAGGCCATGCTAAGCGGCAAGTACGATTTAATTGTACTGGACGAAATTTGCGTTTCCATTTATTTTAAACTGCTAACGACTTCCCAGGTGCTGCAATTATTGGATGAACGCCCGGACCATGTGGAACTGGTGCTCACCGGCCGCTACTGCCCCGAGGCGCTTATCGAACGGGCCGATTTGGTGACGGAAATGCGTGAGATCAAACATTACTATCAACAGGGAATAACGGCCCGGCGCGGGATTGAAAGTTAAAAATGCCGGAATTGTAAAAATTTCAATCGCATTTAAACGCCCACTTTATTAAATTAATAGAGCAAGCTTTCACAATAAACCAAAGGAGAACATTATGCGTGCAATGACCAAAAAAGCACTGGAAGAAGCCTTTGCCGGCGAATCCATGGCGCACATGAAATACCTGGCTTTTAGCGAAGTGGCCCAAAAAGAAGGCTTTCCGCAAATTGCCAAACTATTCGAAGCCATCGCTTATGCGGAACGCGTACATGCCACCAACCATGCCAAACAATTGGGTTTAATCAAATCTACGGCCGATAATTTGCAAGCTGCAATCGACGGGGAACATTTTGAAATCGAAGAAATGTATCCGGCTTACAGTGCGGTAGCCAAGCTGCAGAAAGAAAAAGGCGCCGAACGTTCCATTTATTACGCCGAAGAAGCCGAAAAAATTCATGAGCAACTTTACAAAGAGGCTCTGGAACAAATGCAAAAAGGTCAGGATATCAATCCGGACGAAATTTACATTTGCCCCATTTGCGGCTACACCCATTTCGGCAAACCGGAAGAAGACAAGTGCCCGGTGTGCAACCTGCCTGTGGAAAAATTCGTCACTTTTTAATTTTCTTCCGTCCGAAATTCAGGCATACCCCTATTCCCGATCGCAAAGCCCGACTATCGGCTTTTGATCGGGATTTTTATTTCCGCCGTGGCTCCATTTTATTAACGGCCTGGCTTTTAATTTGCGCTGTTTTTTCAATATGATTTGCGGCAGGCTCTGAAAATTAAAAAGGCCCCACAAAGTTGTGGAGCCGAAGCAAATTAATTGAGGGTTTGATTTTAGGAGGGAGGATAAATTCTATCTCAATTATCTTTTCTCCTTTGACGCATCATCATCTTATTTGTCAATAAAATAACAAAAATTATAGGCAAATGTCAAGCATTTTTGCAAAAATCAATCTTTTTCTTTTTCAGATAGAAAACCAATAATTTAATTTTATCAGAAATACATTATCGCTTTCCGTTTTGGTGAACAAATTTTGGAAATCGGGCAGCAAATCGAAACGCCCGTTATTTTCGAAACCCGAACGGTTCTGCGTCCAGACCAAAAACAAGGTGGAACCGGGGCGATATTCCCAGCGGACAACCAGATTGGAACGGAATTCCTTAATGTTAAAATCCGGTAGGCCGAAAGAATAGTCGCTTTGTCCGTCGCCGTTTTCATCGATTTCGTAGATTTTATTATCCCGGTCAAAATGTATTTGCCGGCCTGTAAACTCGCGATAGCGCCCCGCGCCTTTGCCTCGCGGATTGGTAATACGTTTGAAGTGGTTGTATTTACCCGTGGCAATAAACGGCTGTCCGTAATATTGAATGGAAAGACGGGGCGTCGGGCTGTAATTGATCCGCAAAATACTGCCAAACGTGTGACGCAGTATGCGGGCAAAAAGGTAGCGCGGCGTACCGTTAACATACGGCGTACCCACATACTGCAAGTTTTCGATCGTAAAATTGTAAAAGGGCCGCAAAAGCACATTTAAGCGATTGCTGATTTTCGCGGACAAACCGGTGCTAACATTGTACGATTTGGAAATGCGGTCGTCATCCAGATGAACATTGACCGAGGCTCCCAATTGCTGATCCTTACGCTGATCTGTGAAGCCGTGCATCCAGATATTCCAGCTTCCCGTTTTGCGGGTTAATGGGCCGCCGCGAAGCAGCGAGGGACTGAATCCGCCGGCATCGCGATTGACGCCGAGATAAAATCCCCAATAATTCAAAAAGGTGGCACCACCGTTAATATTGCCCCCCAACCCCAGACGGTCGCCGCCGTAATCCATAATGCGCCACAGGTTGGAATTAACCGATATGCGTTTAAAAATACCAACGGGATTATTGATGCGGTAACCGACCCAAACGTACGACATAATTTGATCGGCATTGCGTAAAAAGCCCAAATCATTCAATTCCAAACCGGGCGAACGCCACAGAGCCCCGACCGCGATGCGCCAACGGCCGTTGCCGACCCGACCGATGTTGAACGTGCCGCCGTTGCCGGATAGTGTTGTTCGTGTGCTGTCGTAATGGAGATAGGCGGCGTCCGGTCGTTGGAAATAATGGGCCGATGATTCCTGAATGCGTCGCAAAGCGCGGGCATCACCTTGCAAATAACTGCCGAAGACTTTTAAACTTAAAAAATACGTTTTATTATCCCATTGGTGGCGAAAATCCAACCCGCCCGAATAAGCCGAACGCACCAAAAATTTCAGGTAATCGTGGCGAATGTCCCGATTGGTGGAAGTTAATATGCCGCCGACGGAGGTATTCCCGTTATTAAAATCTTTTTGTAAGCGCGAAACAAAGTAATTGGTTAACGGTTCCACCTCAACTTTGCTTTTTTTGCCCCGGTAAGCCAACCGAGCGTATTCCCGGGCGGTTAAGGCATCCAAAAGACCGATGGACCAGCCTTTTTGTGTTTTGCCGCTGATTTTGGCCGCCCCCAAAATACGCGTTTGATCCGGCATGTGCAGATAATCGGCCTGAAAACCGTCGCTGCTGCTGGGATAATAATGGGGGCTGCGCCCGATTCTACGGGAATAAAAAATCTTTTCCTGAGCCATGTCACCGTCACCCAGGGCCAGAGGAAATTGAAAAATATTTTTCCCTTCAATGAAAAAGGGGCGCTTCTCTTCAAAAAATGTTTCATAGGCCGTTAAATTGACCTGCGAAGGGTCCGCTTCCACCTGACCGAAATCGGGATTGACCGTAAAATCCGCCGTTAAATCGCTTGTCAAGCCGATTTTACCATCGAGACCGGTATTCAAATTAAAATCGCGTCCGGAGGCAAAAGGATTGCCTTCCTGAGCCGGATAGGTGTGGAAATTACTGACGGCATAGGGTAACAGTTCGATACGCAAGGGCATTTTAATCCCGCGAATGCCCTTTAAAATGCCGAAGTAGGAAACCATGCCGGCCGCATCTTTGGGAATGTATTGCCACATGTCGTCTTCTTGCTTGCGGAAAATGTGGCGCATGATCTGAAAGCCCCACACCTGCTCCGTTTTATCGGCAAAGCGAATTTGATTAAAGGGAATACGCATTTCGGCAACCCAACCGGAATCGGTAATCGATGTTTTTACCTGCCACACCGGGTCCCAGCTTTCATCCTGCCGATCGCCGTCTTCGGAGATGATCATATCGTATTTGACCCCGGCAGCATTCACGCCAAAGACAAACGCCGTGCGGTGGTCGTAATAACTGTCCAGAGCCACGGCTAACATATCGCTGTTCTTCACATCATCGCGGCGTGAAAGACGATGTTCGATTTTGGATGGTTGCGAATCATAAGCCATGATGGCCACGTAAAGATTTTTATCATCGTACAAAATTTTAAAATGGGTTTTTTCCGTGGGCGGAATGTTTTCGATGGGATTAATTTGCACGAAGGTATCCTGGTAGGGTACCTGTTTCCATTGCGGGTCATTTAGCTTCCCGTCTATTTTCGGTGCTCCGCCGGTAAGACGCCGGGCCCAACAAACCTTTTTGCGGGGCATGCTTGCCCCCTGAGATAGTGCCGCCAAAAAGCCAATCAACATGACCGTAATAATAAATCCTTTCATTGCATCCTTCCTGTTAAAAATCCGAATTCCACGATGATAGTAAAAATTACGAAGTTCGCTTAAAAAGGTTGCTTCGGATTTTAGTCAAACCCGCACCGTATGTAATCGGTGGGAAACGATCAAATCTCTGAATTAAGGAAGGTTAAGCGGAAAGAGTCCTGATCTGCAACCCGTTTCCACAGAACGGACGGCACGTCCTGAAATCTTTGTCAAAAAGAAAGAAACAGCGGGTGCAGCCATTCAAACTAAAAGTTTTTAAGCGCTATGGGTTGCAGCGTTTCGTAAGTAATGGCGTACTGTTTGTAAGGTGGTTTAATGATGAAAATAAAATTCCCTTTTAAGGATTTGCCCGGCGCAATGCGTCTTTTAAAATAGGCTTTGGGCGAAAGGGCCACGTAATGCTCCAGCCCCACGCAATGAAAACGTGTTTGATCCGGTGCGATTAAAAATAAATTGGAAGAAAAGAAAATATTGTCGGCTAAGCCGGTATTTTTAATCTCGGCATTGACTTTAATCAATCGGGTTTTGGTATCCGATACATTGTATTCCTCGCCGCCCGCTTTGAAAGAACGGGCATAGTGTACGCTTTTAATCGTCAAACGCCAGGGATTTTTCATGGCGATCTTTAAAGAGCCCAGACGTTTTTCCGGTAATTTGCTCTTTACATTCCAGATGACTAACGTCCCGTCTTCCGAACCGGAAATCAATTTACGCCCGGAATCCGCAAAGGAGAGCGCATTGACCGTTAAAAAGTGTCCGAAAAAGGATCCTTGCAAATCGCCCTGCGGCCAGCGCCACAACTTGATCGACTTATCCATGGAGCCCGTCGCAACTAATCGGCCGTTCTGTGAAACGGCCAGTGAGGTAACGGGAGCATGATGATTTTTTGGTAAAAGCCGCATTTGCCCGGAACGCCAATTGCCCATCCACACATTTTCACCGTAAGAAGCGACCAGGCCCTGCTCGCCCACAAAGGCGACCTGCCGTTCACCATCACGCCCGGTTTTGTAAGCGGGCAAAGCAACCGAGGCTATCGTCTTCATGGTACGAGCGTCAAGAATACGAATGCGCCCATCCTTAAAAAGAGCCAATAAGGGTTTTTGCGCATCAACGTTAAGAGCAACTGCATTTCCGGAGAAAAGCGAGAGAACCCGAAATTGTGCCTTATGGGGTTCAAAACGGAACAGTTCGTTGGTGCCGCGCCCTAAAAAGAGCTTTAAAGGAAAGCAGTATTTAAATTGCTTCACATCATGCAAAAGCGTGGAGACACTATGTTCGATGCCTAAATTTTTAGTTGAAATACGAAAAAAAACACCACCCCGGCAAGCCACCCAACAGACATCCCGCTGCCCGGTAAAGCCCATTTTGCGCGGTAAGTGCGGCAATTTTTTGGAAGCGAGGGCCCATCCGGAATCGGCATTCCACAGAATAAGCACACTATCGCGTCCCACGGACAAAATACGATGGGCATCCAAGGGAAGCACATCCAACACCCCTTTATGGTGATAGGGATAGGCTAATGTACTTTTTTGCTTGCGGCCGATGTTCCCTGCGTTTTCTTTTTTGTGGGCAGAGCAGGCACTGCTCAAGAAAATACCTGCCGGTAAAATCACAAGTAAAATGAAAATCCGTCGCATTTGCCGCAAACAACTTCGATTACAAGGCATTACTTTCCTACAAAGCTTAATCCACAATTTTTGTTTCTTCACCAAAGGGTGAAAACAGAATCACTTCATCTTCCGGTTTGGGAGTCCAACCCACATCCACGTTCTTTTCCCAGGCCAGCTTGCGTGCTTCCCGAAAAATTTCGTAGCTATCGGAGCGCACAATAAAAAAAATAAACTGCTTTTGGGGATTTAAAGATTTCAAAATGCGATGAAACAAGGAATTCGGTCGGCGGATTTCGGTAATACTTTCGCCTTCCACCCCCGGCTTAGGCAGTAACACTTCCTGAAAGGCCGCAAATGTACGCAGATAATATCGGTTTTGGTCGATCGTAACGGGAAACACCTCTCCGTTTCGGCATTCGAAAATAACACTTTTTTTAGGCGTGTTGTAAACCATGGGAGTTTGAAAAACAAACTCCTTGGTGCGTAAGGACAAACTGCTGATTATCCCGATGATAATCAACATGCCTACAATATTGGTCACAATGTCCATTAGAGAATCGATGTTAAAAATAAAATCGCTTCCGGAACGCTTACCTCGCCTGGCCATGTGCTTTATCCTTTTTTTGCCTGTAAACGCCAACTTTTATTAAAGGGCTCGTAACCCACATCAATGGCTTGCCCTTTATTTTTACCGTTGATTTGTTGAATAAGATGGTAGGCCTTCCGAAAGGTACGCTCGCTGCCCGGATAAATGGCAAAAACGATGTACAGACTGTCGGCTTCTTGCTTAATTGTCTGCAAAAATTTAAAATAGTCCCCCCGGGGATTTTCAATGGCCTCGTACGGCACTTTTTCCTGATCCTGCACCAGAATCAGATAGTCGCTGTGGCATTCCACATAGGCCGGATGTTTTTTAACCGTAAGGGCCTGATCCCGTGATTTGACCACAATGCTTGGTGCCAAAATCGAGACCACCCCGATGGAAACGATAATAAACGACAGCACACCTGCCGTACACGTCAGAATACTCAAAAAAGGAAAAAGCGAAGGCGCGAACCCATCCGTTTGCTTTTTTTTACGCATCGTTCACCCGTTACTTATTCGGAAACCGGAGTGTTGTGCGACAGGGTAATCGTCACCGGTTTGCCCAATTTTTCCAGGAGGGGTTTAAGTTCCGCCAAACCGGTTTTAATTCCCTGCAACGTATCCAACACCGACTTACTCATTTCTTCTTCGTAAGTCAGATAGGCATTTAATTTTTCACTGGTTTTACTGTCTTTGGCTTCAAAGGCGGAAACAATTTTTTCCATCTCAGCGATTAAATTCCCGTAATAATCTTTTTGTGTTTGAATCAGTACGGATTTTAAGGCCTCCGGAATTTGTTTCAAGGTCTGCAAAATCACATCCAAATGACCGTTTACTTTTTCCAAAGACATAATCTGATCGGCCCAGAATTCCTGACTTTTGTTGATCTCCGTTAAAGCCCGGCTGATTTCCTCGTATTTTTGCACGGCGGTATTAAATACCTGCTGCTGTTTTTGTACGTTGGCATTTAATTCCGTTAAAACCTGAACGCTTTGCGTCAAGGCCTGCAGATGGTCTTCCAGAACCTTACGATCCAATTGAGAAATCAAATCTTCAAAACGCGTTTCTTTGGTTTTGGCGCTGAAAATTTCGTCTAAAATTTCGTATTCACAAAACTCATCCACTTCAATCAACATTTCATCTTCGCGCTTTTTTAGAGCCGAAACGTACATCATTAAGGGAACCGTAATCAATAAACTGAGCAAGGTAGTATCGAAAGCCACGGCCAAACCGGTGGTAACCCCGCCCAAATGTTGGGTCACTTGCTCCAATTCTTTGGCCGACTGAATCACGGTCGAAAAATTGTTAACGGCATTACTAATCCCCAGAACCGTACCGGTGAAACCCAACAGAGGAATAACGGCAACCAGGACTTTAAGGATGGTGTAGCTCAATTCCACATTTTCCGAATCCCGCTCACTTTGCTCCAACAACACTTCCCGCAAGTCATTGCTTTCCATGCCGCTTTTAAAAGCGGAAAAGGCTCGCTGGATGCGATGGAAAAGCCGCGTATTCTCCGCATCGTTCACCTTTTCTTTGAGCGTATTCAGCGCCTCGTCCACATCATCTTGTACCGTCCAGGTAAAATGACGTTTGATTTCATTGTGCTTTTTTTCTTCCCAATTGATATCGCGCTGCTTTAAAAAGCCAATGGCAAACGACCAGGCACCGAGATAGGTGATTAAATATTGGATGAAACCCCGTTCGAAAAACATGGCGCGGATGCTGGCCAAACTTTTGATTTCACCCAAATAATAGACGGCTGCTAAAAAAACAACCGTAATAATCGTCCCCCAGAACAAACTTCGTGTCAGAGATAAGGAACGGATTTTTTTCTGCGCATGAAAGCTTTTCGTCATTCGTTTATTTCCCTTTTGTTCCATTTATTGGCCTCCACCTTACGAATTTAAAGGCTAACGATTCAAATAACTAAACAATACGGCTTTTTGCTTAAAATTACCAAATAAACATTCATTCCCTTTTTTGCGGTTATTAAGATAATCGTAGATTTCACCGATGGTGATTTTTCGGTCTTTATTCTTATCGGCTTTTCCTTTTAAAGCCTTAACCAAAAGTGCGGTAAAAGAACCGGGCACATTGCCGGTCTTCTTTTGAACGCCGTTACACAAACCGATGATATTTACCAAAGGCGCTTGATCTTCGTTCCAAAAGGACAGCGTGCCGCTTAAACCTGCGGGCAAAGAACGCAAACCATGAGCAGCGGGCCGGTAAAATTTGGCATCGATAAAACAAGAGACCATTTTGGCCGGTATTGTTTTCAGGGTTTGATACAATAAATCGAAATTAATGGCCGTACTGGGTAAATTGTTGATCTGTGAATCCTGCGTTAATAAATACAAATTTTGCGCTTTTTGAGATGCTCCTTGTCCTTGGACGACCCCATTGCCTGCAAAATAGACAATGACTTCATCCTGGGGTTCCACATAGCGGGCAATGGTACGCATACCGTCGAGAATGGCGGCATAAGTGGGCAAAATACCGGTTGTTAGGGCCAGTACCAGCACGTTGTTTTTCGGGATGCCCAAACCATCCGGCGAGGTGAGCACCCTTTCCACGGCTCGTACATTGGCCGCTGCATTCGCCACGTCGGGAATGGTCGGATCTTCATAATCGCCGACGGCCACCACAAGCGCCCAACGGTTTACACCACGTTTTAGCTTGGGGGTAGTTTCGAAGGCATACAAAAGTTTGGCAATACGGCCCACCCGGACCGTATTTTTGGTTTCGTAACCGTCTTTAAAACGAGCATGAACCGTTAAAAAATTAGCACCGGGTACCAGAGGAAAATCGTTTACTTTGAACGGTAAAGCTTCGGGATAAAGCGCCGGGTCGGGCATTTTTTTAATGCGGATTTTTTTACCGATCTTATCGATAGGCTTGCCGTTCAAATCTATGGCTACCGGTTTTTTATTCCGCGTAATAAACCCTTCCACGGTAATGGAAGAAGCCCGGGTATGATGCCCGTCCTTGGGAGCGGTTATAATGATTTTGGGCGCCTGTACCAATTTAAGGCTTAAATTCTTCTGCACGCGATCCGGCGCCAGACTCACATCGTATTCGGCTTGTTTGTCGGCCTTCTCCGCTACTTTTTCGGAAACAACCTGTGACAGGCGAAAGCGGTTTCCCATCTCCAGGCTGGTAAAGCGGTCTTCATACTTTTGAAAGGTGTCCATCAATCCCTGTTTTTGTTGGGCAGCAATTACCTCCGGTTTTTCGCTGATGGTAACCACTTTTAAACCCACGTCCCGTTTGGCATACGCTTCCTGGATCCAAAAACTATTGGGGTACATTTTGCGCGCAATAGCCAAATATTGATTTCTGGTTTTAAAATCCTTTTTCTTCTCATAAGCCAAAGCCAAATACAAAGCCAGGGTTCCCTGGGCATAGCGGTTATTATCATTGTAATAGGTTTGCAAATCCAAAAGACGGCTAATCGCCAGTTTAGGCTTCCGCTCATAAGCCAAAAGCAAATCGTCAACGGCCTGAACTTCTTTGTTTTGCGGGGCCAATTTCAATGCTCCGGCCATTGTTTTGCGGGCGCCTCGGGGATCGTTTTTGATCAGTAATCGAAACAGGGCATAATCGATATAGTTTTGCAAATCATACGGTTGATCCCTGAGCAATTCCGTGTACACTTTTTGGGCGGTACTCTTTTTATTAAGCCGGATGGCGGCCAAAGCCCAGTTTCTTCGGAATTGACCCTGCTCCGGATGGGCCGTGGAAACCGATTTGAAAAGATCGTAGGCCTGGGAAAAACGACCGGTATTCAGGTAAACCAATCCCAAATTATTTTGGGCATAATAATACCAGGGAATGGTGTGCACGATTTTTTGGAACCAGTATTCGGCCGAAACAAAATCACGCGATTCCATATAATACACACCCATTAAATCCATGTTGTACGGGTTTTGGGGAGCCGCTTCGTAATATTTACGCGTCCACACCTGGGCTTCCAAAAAATTACCCATCTTGATGTACAACAGAGCTAAGGCACGCAGGGCGGGGGTAACACCGGAACGCAGCAAAACAGCATGTAAATAATTACGTTCAGCCATGGTATAATTTTCCAACTGCTCGTACAGGCGTCCTTCCCGATAAGAACGATCGGATGATTCGGGGAAACTTTGCAAAGCCCCGATTAAACCGTAAATATCGTCATCGCGATCCATGTTTTTGTAACATTCACCGATGGAAACAAAAACAGACATATCTTCGGGCATGAAATTACGATAAAGGGCGTAATAACGCAGGGCTTTATCGTATTGGTGCATTTCCCGGTAGACATCGCCCAATTTATCATACCGGGCATACGTGGAATCTTCTTGCATGGCCTTTTTGTAATCGGCCAGGGCCTGATCGTAATCACCCATTTCTTCCATCAACAAACCGTGTAAAAAGAGCAAATGGGAATTATGCGGGTTTTTCTGCAAAGCCCGATCGTAATTTTTTAAAGCCTGCTGATAATCGTTCATAATGTGGGCCAGATAGCCCTTGTAATAATCGATTTCCTCATCGGGAATAAATTTGGATTTTTTAATTTGCCGTTCCAAAAAATCCGTCGCTTCTTTTACTTTATTTTGGTACACCAAACACAATGCAATACGCCGCAGGGTCGTTAAATCCGACGGAACCAGACGAAAGACGATTTTGTATTGTTGCTCCGCCTGATCAAACCTGCCGTGGCGGAACAAATATTCGGCTAACAAACGATGGGCCTGCGGTTCATTGGGAAAAAGTCGGGCATACTCTTCCAGGGCTTTCTGAGCTTCCTGCAATTTGCCTGCAGCTTCATAAATGCGTGTTTTAAGCACGAACCCGTAAGGATCGGCAAAACTCGCTTTGTCCGAAACCCGGCGCCCTGTAATCCCGCGAATCGTCACCAAGGCCTGCTCGAAATGTCCCAGATCGTAGTAATAATGCGCCAGATAGTACAAATCGATGGGGCGTAATTTTTGACTGTTCGGACCCTGTCGTAAAATTTTTAATCCGGCCGGAATATTATCCAGCTTGGCATACATGGTGGCCACTTTGTACCGGCGTTGTGCATTCATCGGTTCGTCGGCCATGAGCAATTTGTAATAATACAAGGCTTCTTTGTAATTCCCGTTTTGTTCGTACAATTTTGCCATACGCTGATAAAGCTGTTTGCTGTTCGGTTTTAATTCCAGCAGCAATTCCAAAAAGATAAAATATTCACGGGTATTACCGGTCATTTGCAGCGTAACCAAATAGGGCTGATAAATATCAGCTTGCGTAATATGCTGCCAATTGTCTTCGCTTAAAATGAAATTGTGGGCCGTTTTTAAAGCCACATCGCCTTTACCGTTCAGGCAAAGGAACTTCAATATTTGCACCCCGTCGTATTTTAACCATTCGGGGTGTTTGTTCAATTCTTTTTCCACCAGCAAACCGGCCTGTTCAAATTGACGCAACTTACGCAGCAATTTGAAATACCCGGTTAAAACCTGATAATTTTCCGGTTGCTCGGCCAAAGCCCTTTTATAAATTTCTTCTGCTTTATAGGGATAATGGGTTTGGTACCAGGCTGCCAGCTCCAGAAGATCCAGTTTTTTGCGTGCCAATAAATCGTCAATAATCGGCTGTGCTTTGGAAAGTTTCTTAGCCAAAATCAAAATTTTAGCCGTGCGTTTACGATTTACATCGTTTTTACTCAGACGATATTTGATAATGCCCAGAGCGTCGTCATAATCACCCAATTTGGCCTGCAAATCCGAAAGCATTTCCCAAAGCTGCTCGTTTTCAGGATAGCGTTTCAAACCTTGTTTTACAATATCCCTTGCTTTCTTGTACTCTTTCTCCATGGCATATAACTGGCTTACCCAAACGTAATAGGGAAGATTGTAGGGGTCTTTTTTGATTTTTTGTAAGAAATAATCGATAACCGCCTTACGACCTTTTAATTTCAAATATACTTTTACCAGATTAAATTCGTCTTTCGATTTTTTGGCCAATGCAACCGCTTTATCCAAATTGGCCTGACGAATGTAAAATTGAATGAATGTCGAGTAAAAATCAGCAGTTCGATGCTTTTTCAAACCCTGACGCAATATGTCTTCCGCCTGTTTTATTTGGCCTGTGTTTTCCAGGCAGCGCGCATAGCGGATATAAACACTGTCTGCTTGTAAACCTTTATCCAATGCCTGACGATAAAATTCGGCACCCTGTTTGTACAAACTTTGCGCGTAGCAAAAATCGGCTGCTTTCAATAAAAAGACGCGATCTTTCCCATGACGATTTACCGCATCGTCCAATAATTTTAAGGCACGGCCCCTAAAACCGGCCTGTAGATAGGCGCCGACCAGATTTAAAAAATCCTCCGAGCTACCAGGTTTTAAGGAATAAGCACGGGCGAAATAATCGAGCGCTGCCGGATATTGGTAATAGCGCAAATAAATCATCCCTTTTAAGCGATACATTTTATAAGGTGGCAATTTGGCGTCGAGTTTGGCGATCTGTTTGGAGGCCTGACTGCGAAAAATGCCCTGCCAGGCTTCTTTGGAGGTAAAGTCGATTTTAAGGATGTCTTTGTAAAGGCCGATGGCTTTATCCCATTGATTAGCACGTTCCGCCTCCCTGGCTTCGATTAATTTTTGCGGAACGATCCCGTTGCCCAAAGCTATAGCCCCGGCTAATAAAACCAATAGTAAAGTTCGCATAAAATTTCTGCCCCCTAAATTTTAGGAATTCAAATTTCCCTATAAAATGTAAAAAAAATACTCAATCCTTTGAGGCATAGACGGTGACGACAGTAAAATACGGATGTGGCAAATATCATTCCTAAACGATAAAACGATAATCCTTTATCGTTTTCCCTGCCTGACCCTAAAAGTAAATGCCTAACCATTCCAAAAATGTAGGCTAACGCACATTTTCCTTACTTAATTATTTTATTTTTCCGTACAAAACCCTGTACGTTATTATTCACCATTTCTTTAAAACGATTTTATGTGTTTCTATTCCCCGGCAATCGTCCGCATAGACGATTTACGTAAAACAGAACGCATAAAGTATGATCGCATTGTAAGAGATTAAACAATTAAAGTATGATTAAATGCTGTAAAGATATTTACTTTCATTGTTCGAAGCAAATTTTTGTCCCTTTCTCCAAGAGACAGGGAGAATAATGCGCTAAAAATTGGCGCAAAAAGCCAAAATATTATTTTTTTAATGAGCATTTTTTATTAACTTTTTGTTCGCAACATTCAGGGTTACCTAAACACAAAGGAGTGATTATGTTAAAAAAAGTAGGAGTTGTTTTGATGAGTACGCTTTTTCTTTTCAATGTACTTGCCGCGCAATCCTCCGAAAGCACGGAGTTAACGCGGGATAAAATCCCCGAAAAATACAAATGGGACCTTTCACAGATGTTTGCCTCACCGCAAAAATGGCAACAGGAGAAAGATGCTTTTGTTAAAGAAATCCCCAAATTCAAGCAATTTAAAGGCAAGCTGGCTCAATCTTCACAGATGCTTCTATCTTGCTTGAATTTTTATCAAAAAATGTCCGAACGGCTTTCCTTGCTTTCGGCCTATGCCTCGCAATTATCCGATCAGGATACGCGCGCTTCGCAACCGATGGCCATGCGTCAGGAAATTTCTCAGGTGGCCAACCAATTTGCCACGGCAACCGCCTTCATCGAACCGGAAATTTTACATATCGATTCCAAAACCATTCAAAAGTTTTTGCAAGAGAATGCGGAATTAAGAAAGAATTTTAAACATTACATCGAAAACATCCAACGCATGAAACCGCACACTCTTTCCACGGATGAAGAGGAAATCATAGCCAATGCCGGTTTAATGGCCGAAACCCCTTACGATATTTACGGCATTTTCAAAAATGCGGATATGCCTCGCCCGGAAATCACAACTCCGCAGGGCAAAAAAGTACGTCTGGACGATGCCGCTTACACACTTTACCGGGCCGACAACAATCGTGATTTTCGCAAATTGGTGTTCGAACAATTCTTTGGTGCTTACAAAAATTTTGAACGCACCTTCGGTACGGATTTGTACAGCGAAGTTAAAAAAGATATCTTTTACAAGAATGTGCGCAAATACAAGTCGTCTTTGGAAGCCGCTCTGACGCCGGATAACATTCCCACTTCCGTTTACATGAATTTAATCGAAAGTGTGAATGAAAATTTACCCACGTTGCACCGCTATTTAAAACTGCGCAAGAAATTGTTAGGGGTTAAAGAATTACATTATTATGACATGTATGCTCCCTTGGTTCCCAAAGTGGAGATGAATTACACGGTAGAACAAGCTGAGGATTTAATTAAGAAAGCCCTGCAGCCTCTAGGCGATCAATATCTTAAGGTGGTCGATGAAGCCTTTAATAACCGCTGGATCGATGTGATGCCCAATACCGGTAAACGTTCCGGGGCCTATTCTTCCGGAGCCGCCTATTCGGTTCATCCTTACATTTTATTGAATTTCATGGGCAAATACGACGATGTGAGTACGCTGGCCCACGAGTTAGGGCACACCATGCACAGCTATTTTTCCAACAAGAATCAAACCTTTTTGAATGCTCAATATCCCATCTTTCTGGCGGAGGTGGCTTCGACCTGCAACGAAAACCTGTTAGCCGATTACGTTCTACAACACGAAAAAGACCCCAAAAAGCGATTAGCCATTTTGGGCAATCGTCTGGAAATGTTCCGCACTACGCTGTTCCGCCAAACCCAATTTGCCGAATTTGAATTGAAAATTCACCAAATGGTGGAAAAGGGAGAATCTCTTACCGGAGACAAACTTTCCAAGCTTTACATGGATATTCTGAAAAAATATTACGGTGCGGATACGGTTACCAAATTGGAAGATATCTACGGCATCGAATGGGCTTACATCCCCCATTTTTACTATGATTTTTACGTATTTCAATATGCCACTTCTTTAAGCGCTTCAACGGCGATTGAGGCTAAAATTCTTAAGGAAGGCCAACCCATGGCCCAAAAATACATCAAAGAATTTTTGAGCGCCGGATGTTCGGATTATCCCATTCCCATTTTAAAACGCGTGGGTGTGGACATGACGACCAAAGAACCGTACGAACAGGCTTTTAAGAAGATGAATGAAATTATGGATGAAATTGATAAGACGCTGCAAGAAATGGAAAAATAAATGACTGCGCGAAAGTTAGAGAAAAAGCCCCGCCATCGGGGCTTTTTCTTTTTGGCAAATACAACGTTTTGGGGCAAACCAAGCGCACCAGCGGAGATTGTTTTTCGGTCGACAAACGTAATATGCCGTGAGTTCTGATTGCAGTGTAAGTTGAATAGGTGAATGGTTGAATCGTTGAAT
>CAZHIZ010000023.1:0-1941 GCA_964532875.1 uncultured Caldithrix sp.
CCATTCAACTCAATTTACTTTTACACCTTTCCGCCTTCGCCGCAAAGCGTCTCGGGCACCTTGCCTCATAGGGAAGGACACACAAGACGCGGCAGTAGGCGCAATATTACAAATATCTGTGATTGTTGTACTTCCCTCCCTGTGCATTCCCATTCAACAATTCAACTATTTTCCATTCAACTCAATTTTCATTCCCCATCTCTGACTTCTGCGATTTGATTTGGCTTGCTGCCGTTTCTCCCTTAAATTGAAGATGAATAATGATAAAGATTATTTGATTTTTATGAAGGTAATTTGCGGTGCTGTTAGAAACGTCTATTACTTGGGTGCCCTTGTCGTAAAATATTATTTTCCGCTTGGTTCAACATAAGGAAAGGTGTACTTGAATTTGTTTTCCGTTAATAAACGTTGACAATAGAGCCTAACGCCCTCAAAAGAAAGGGATAACATCATGCGGTTTGCTTTTTTGTTTTTTGTTTTGGTTTGGCTGGCTGACGGACAAACCCAAAGCGTCCAGTTACAGCAATTCCCCGCGCACCTGCAACTGTTTGCCCGTGATGCGCAGGATTCTGCGCTGGTGCCCGTCGAGGGAAGCGTGACGCAGGCAGAACACCAGACAATTTCATTAAAAGTTTTTCAAAATGATTCACTATGGTGGTCTAAAAATCAAACATTGGTCTACCAAAACGGACAGGCCGGTTTTTCGTTTGAACCGAAAATTGTTGCCGGGTTGTATGAATACCGCTTCGAATTGTGGTTGGATGGCGGTACGCTTGCGGCTAGTGAGGACAGTATTGTGTGTGGCGATGTATTCTTGATTAACGGACAATCCAATTCCCATCCCAATGCTTCGACATACGATTTTCGCAGTGAATTCTGCCGTAGCTTTGGTAAGCACACGAATTATGACGATTACGATCCGGCCGATACCACCTGGGGCCTGTCCACGCCGCGCGGCTGGTGCAACGATTGCTATTTTGCCGTCGGGACGTGGGGCCTTCGCTTGCAACAATTGATTCTGGAGCACTTTTCCATGCCCACCTGTTTTATTAACGGCGGCAGCGGCGGCTCCACCATTTCCTACAATTTGCCGGATACGACCGATCGCCTGAATCTTTCCACTACGTACGGCCGTTTATTGTATCGTGCCACTAAAGCGCATGTGGCCGATCATGTGAAAGCCCTCATCTGGCATCAGGGCGAATCCGATTCGCAGGAACCGGAAAGCGGCTACTACGCTGCTCGCTTTGATACGCTGTACAACGCCTGGCACCAGGACTATCGACCTTTGCAACAGGTGTACGTCTTTCAACTGCATCCGGGCACCTGCGGGGGAGATCGGCAACATCAATTACGGGAAATTCAACGGGGTTTTAAACAGTCCTACGACGACGTGCAAGTGATGAGCACGGTGGGATTGGACGGACATGACGGCTGCCATTACAACGACGACGGGTATTTGCAGATGGCAAGCTGGCTTTTTCGCTTAATTGCCCGCGATTTTTACGGCTCGGCCGATACGGCCAATATCGATGCGCCGGATATCGTATCGGTTTATTATCAGGATGCCGCACATACCAGCATTGCCATTAATTACGATCTACCCGTTACCTGGCCGGAAGACACGCTAAGCGCTTCCATGGTAAATTACTTTTATCTGGACGATGCCTATGGTAACGTGCAGCGGGGCTACACCGTTAATAACGGCTATACGGTTATTCTGGAGCTGAAGAATGCCTCCGAGGCCACCTTGCTGACCTATTTGCCCAATTCTACTTACAACCGTTTACCGACCCGCGCCTATGAAGGTCCCTGGATACGCGGTTTGCGAGGCGTAGGCGCCTTATCCTTTTACCACGTGCCCATCGAATCCGGCCCGTCCGCCTTAAAGCTGACACTACCGGAATCTTTTTATTTGCGTCCCAATTCTCCCAATCCGTT
>CAZHIZ010000023.1:2041-13670 GCA_964532875.1 uncultured Caldithrix sp.
GATACCGTGGGGAATTATCAGGTGGTGCGATTTGCCCAAACGTTGCTTTTGGGCGATGCCGGCAAACCCGTTTTGCCTTACCATGCTTTGGCTCTTTTATTACCTCCGGGAGAATCTGTAAAAACGGTAGAGATAATCCCGCAGGATGAGCATGAAATTCCGGGTACGTTTCGGCTTTTACCCGGCGGACAGGTGCGTCCGCTTTCTTCCCCAGATGCGCAGAATGTCGTTCCCGATCCCGCTGTTTACCAAAGCAATGATTGGTATCCGTCGCAAATTGCCGGACAACGCAGCGTTGCCTTCATGAACGGGCACGGATTTTTGCTTTCCGTTTTTACTCCGCTTCGCTACCGTCCGCAAAGCGGAAAACTTACTTTCTATTCCCGCGTGACCTTCCGCGTGCAAACCCAACCCGATTCGAAAGCAGAGCAGGCTTTAAAATTACTCAAATCCACTCCGGAAGCTTTGCAACGGGTTAATATGTTGGCCCAAAACAAGTCCCTGCTTGCTTCCTATTCACAGAGCGCATCCCGTTCTTCGGACGATTATCAATTGTTGGTCATTACGGATGCGCGTTTTCAATCGGCCTTCGATTCCTTGAGATACCTTTATTTAATTCGTGGAATTAAGATGAAGGTGATCCCTACCGATTCCATTTACCGCACGATGTCCGGCAATGATCATCAGGAAGCCATCCGCAATTTCATCATTCAGGAATACCAAAATCATTCCGTGGAATATGTCCTTTTGGGCGGCGATGTGGAATGGGTGCCCTATCGCGGATTCTATTGCGTGGTACAGTCCGATCAAATCTATCAGGACAAGGACATCCCGGCCGATTTGTACTATTCGGCTCTGGACGGCACCTGGAATGACGACGGGGATGACAAATGGGGCGAGATCGGCGAAGACGATTTATTGCCCGATGTAGCCGTGGCCCGTCTTCCGTTCAGTTCCGAAGAAGAATTGCAACGCATGCTGCACAAAATTGTTTCTTATCAGGATCATCCCGTTTTGGGAGAATTGAACCGTCCTCTTTTGGCCGGAGAAAAACTCTGGGACGATCCGCTAACCTGGGGTGGAGATTACATGGATTTGCTGGTGGGCTATCATGAAGACAATGGCTACACCACCTTAGGTATCCCGCCAGATGATCCCACGGTCTATTTGTACGATCGGGATATGTATCCCTCGCAATGGAGCGGTTCGACGATTATGCAACAAATCAATCAGGGGCGGGCTTTCGTGTACCATGCGGGCCATGCTAATACAACCTATGCCTTGCGTTTGTACAGCAGCGATATTACCGACGACAACTTTGCCCAGGTGGATGGCATTACCCATAATTTCACACTGGTTAATACCCAGGGCTGCTATTGTGGCGCTTTTGATGCCGAAGATTGCATTGCCGAAGAAATGCTCAAGATTAACCATTTTGCCGTCGGATTTGTGGGCAATTCCCGTTACGGTTGGTTCAACGAAGGCACCACCGAAGGGCCCTCCACCCATTTGCAACGCGAATTTGTAAATGCCCTTTACAAGAATGAACGTTTTCGCATCGGGCAAACGCACATGGATTCCAAAATTGCCACGGCACCCTGGGTTAATGCTCCCAATCAGCATGAAGAAGGGGCCATGCGCTGGTGCTTTTACGATTGTAATGTGTTAAGCGATCCGGCTCTGGGCATCTGGACGGAAGAACCCATTACAGTGCAAGCCGATTATCCCCATACCATTCAAGTGGGTAGTAGCAGCATGGAAGTGCAGGTTACCTCCGATGGGCAACCGGTGCCGGGGTTAACCTGCGCTTTGCTTAAAGATTCCGTTTTGTACGGAAGCGGCGTAACGGATTCGCTGGGCAGGGCCGAAATTCAGATCGATCCGCCCATCGGAGAGAGCGGTGCGGCACAGTTGTTTGTTTCCGGTTACAATTGTTTGCCTACGGCCTTTCCCGTATCGGTGGAAAATGCTTCCGCAGTGGAAAGAACACCGGCCGGCCTTGTGTATTCCGATCGAATCGACAGCAACTACCCGAATCCCTTTAACAGCACTACAAAAATCACCGTTTATTTACACACGACCGGCAAAGCGAAACTCTCGGTGTTTGATATTAAGGGAAGAAAGGTTAAAACATTGCTAAACGGTTGGCAGAGCAGGGGTGTGCATTCTGTATTCTGGAACGGGAGTGATGAGACCGGACGCCCGCTTTCCAGCGGCACCTATTTTGTGCGTCTGCAAACGCCGCGGAAAACCATGGTTAAAAAGTTATTACTGTTAAAATGATGGGTAAAGGATGAAGGAGTAAATGGGGCGCGCTTTCATTCCCCTTTGTATTTCCGTTGATAATAGAATTGAAACGTCTCCAGCGCTTTTTGCTCTTCTTCGTTTTCTGCGCCTTGTTTGCTGATGCGGGTTAAATCCTTCAACGTGTATTTTCTGAGTAAATTGAGATCATCCGGGTTAAAATCGCCTTTGTGACCAAACTCCAGGATTTCGATCAACACATTAAGAGTGATGTTTTTAAATTGGTAAACCACATAGGGCTCGAAGGCCGATCCCGTTTCACGATCCAGAATATCCACCACCTGAACAATATCCATGCGATCCTTGTATTGGCGCCGCGAGGTCAAGGCATCGAAAACATCGCACACGGCCAATATTCTTCCGCCCAGGGGAATTTCATCCCCTTTCAAACCCAACGGGTAACCGGAGCCGTCCACCTTTTCGTGATGCGAGGCGGCGATTTCCGGGATGTTTTTCAAATGGCGCTGGAAATGAATTTTCCTGAGAATGCTACGGCTTAAGGCGGCATGGCGTTTAATGATGTTGTACTCTTCTTCCGTCAATTTTTTATTTTTAAATAGCACGATTTCCGGCACACCTAATTTGCCGATATCGTGCAACAGGGCGGAGTAGCGGATGAGTTCGACTTCCTGTTTGGATAGTTTCATTAAGCGGGCCACCTGAACGGCATATAGTGTAACGCGCCGTGAATGACCGGACGTAATGTAGTCACGGGCATCCAGGGTGGTCGAAAGCGTTTCCATGAAGCTGACAAAAGATTTATTCAATTCGTCGTACAATTGGGCATTCTCAATGGCCGAAGCGGCAATGGAAGAAATGGCTTTGAGCAGTTCTTCGTCATCATCGGTAAAGGGGCCGGATTGTTTGTTCAGAACCTGAAAAACACCGATGATTTTGTTCTGCTTGTTGTGCATGGGCATGGTCAACAGGTTGTGCGTTTTGTAACCCGTTTTTTTATCTACTTCGCGATTAAATCGGGGATCGGCGTAAGCATCCTTGATATTTAGGGTTTCTCCGGTACGGGCCACATATCCCGCAATGCCCTGGCTAACGGGAAAGCGGATTTCGTTTTTCAAACCATGGGCCAGTTTGGACCAAAGTTCCTGCCGTTCTTCGTCCAGCAAAAACACAGTACACCGGTCGGCATTCAATTGCTGGCGCACCACCTCCATAATTCTAAAAAGCAACTCATCGATTTCCATGACATTGGAAAGGGATTGGGCCACATTTAAAAGGGAGGCCAAACGGCGGTTTTCTTTTTGTAGCGATTCGAGCAGTTGCTCGACGGGTAGATTATTTTTGTTGGTCGTCATCGAGTTCTTCAAAGTCTGCATCTTCGATTAAATCTTCATATTTTTTTTGAAACGAATCGGTATTTTCTTTTGCTCCTTTAACCGGTGCTTGTTTTTTATCGACTAAAGAAGCGAAAAATTTATATAAAATAAAACCTAAGATGAATAGTAAAATGTAGCGCATCGTTTTTTACTCGTGTTTTTGTGGCACATAGTAACGCGTACCGCCCGGATGTTGATTTATTTGCACTAATATATCTTTAAAGTCGTTTTCATTGTGCACAAAATCGATCTCTTCCGTGTTGATAACCAGAAGCGGTGTTTTATCGTAATGAAAAAAGAAACGGTTGTAAAGATCGTTTAAAGCATCGATGTATTCGTAACTGATGTCTTTTTCGAAAGGGCGTCCTCGTTTGCGAATATTTTCCATTAAATGACGGGTGGAAGCCTGCAAATAAATCACCAAATCCGGTTTCGGCACTTCTTTCTCGATCAAACGGGCGATACCGTCATAAAGTTTCATCTCTTTTTCGTTCAAGTTCAAAGTGGCAAAAATGCGGTCTTTTTCGAAGATGTAATCGCTTACCACTTTTTGATTGAACAGATCGATTTGACGCAAGGTTTGCAATTGTTTGTAACGGCTGAGCAGGAAAAAAATCTGCGTTTGAAAGGCATAATGTTTGGGGTCTTTGTAAAATTCTTCCAAAAAAGGATTTTCTTCGAATTCTTCCAGAACGAGATTGGCGCCCAAAGTTTTAGCCAGCATATCGGCCAGCGTCGTTTTACCGGCTCCGATTACTCCTTCGATGGCAATGTAACGTAAGGTTTTTAAAGACATGCTGTTACCATTTTTCTGTAATTTTTACAAAATGTGTCTGCGGAAAGTACTGCCTTAAATGGGCCTGCACCGTTAAACCGGACGTTAACTTGAGTTCCGGATCGATTTCGGCCAAAGGCTGCAGAACGAAAGCACGTTCCTGTAAAAATGGATGGGGCACCGTTAAGATCGGCGTATGAATAGCAGAACCATCCCACCACAAAATATCCAAATCAATAACGCGCGGCCCCCATCGTTCGCCGAAGGATCTTCCGCCCTGTATTTCCAAAGTTTTTAACTTACGCAACAATCGAAACGGCCGGTGGATGCTGTGCAAGCGCACCACCGCATTGTAAAACGATGCCTGATCCGTTTTGCCCCAGGCCGGGGTTTCGTAAACGGAAGATTGCTTTTGGACATCTCCTAATGCGCTCAGTCCTTTTTTGGCGTTTAGCAAATTTTGTAAACGATCTCCCACATTGCTCCCCAGGCCGATGTAGTAAATCACCTAACTATCTTTTTCTCTGTAAATTTCTATTTCGACATAATCCAGCAAACCGTTAAGAGGCACATGGGGCTTACGCACCCGAATACGCACATTATCGATACCGGGCAGGCGTAACAGCTTGTTGGCCATGCGTTCGGCAACGGTTTCAATGAGTTTAAATTTCGAATTCTCAAAAATTTCTTTTGAAATATCGTAAATTTTACGATAATCCATGGTCTTTTTCAAATCATCACTTTGGGCTGCTTGCTTAAAATCGCATTGAATTTCGATATCCACTTCAAATTTTTGGCCGAGCTCGCGTTCAGCTTCGTAATAACCGTGGTGGGCGTAAAAAATCATATTTTTCAATCGGATGACATCCACATTCAGCTCCTTTTCAAAAAAACTCTGTTTCCATCGAAGGCCTTAAATCGAAATCTTTAAACTGATAAAATAGAAAGGTTCAAAATACGTGTCAAATTTAATCGGGAAGAGTAAGTGAAAGAATTTTTTTTGAAGGGAGAATAAGGAAAGACCGATGAATGGGAAGTGGTTGAATGGGGATTTGGAATTCGTTCATCCAACCATTGCAATTAACAGCCAGAATGGGAAAGCGCAAACGACCAACGAAACCTTCCCTATGAGGGAAGGTGCCCGAGACGCAAGGCGTCGAGGGCGGAAGGGTGCAGGAAAGAAAAAAGAAAAAAGAAAAATGAATACGGTGGTTTACCCATCACTAAATTCCTTTCCTAATACAATAGGGAAGGAACTTTGGAGCTGTGGCGGTTTGGTGGAACAGAGAATTTTACGAGGTTCAAAAAATCATGTTTATCAAAGGCGGAAATTGCACAGATGGAATTCCCCTTCCCTGCCTTTGGTAGGGAAGGGTGCCCGAGACGCTGAGCGTCGAAGGCGGGATGGGTTTAAGAGAGAAAAATGAAAAAGGAAACCGGGAATGGACTCTGCGCTGATCCGGCCATCGCAGGACCAATCCCTAATAACCAATTTACTCTTTACCCTTAATCCCTGACACAAGCAATTGAAAGTCCGAGTACTTTAAAAAAGCAAAAAGCCCCCGAGCTTCAGGAGCTAAGGGGCTTTAAGAATTCGTAAAAAATAGAACTTAGTTCAATACCAGGAATTTCCCGTTTTGCCGTACAATGCTTTTAACGGCATAACCTTCGGAGGCAATGCGTTTCATGACATCTTTCAATTCTTTGGCATTTTTAGCCACACCTAAAACCTCATGACCTTTCAGCAAAGCGCCCATTCCGCCCATCTTTTTGACGAAATCGCCTTCCACCTGAACCGTGCGGGCATTAGCCAGACCTAAAGTGAATAAATTGACGAAAAAGGTACCCACATCCGATTTGATGGTAATGGTTAGGTTAATGGCCATGTCGGCATCGGAATTGGCCAGTCGATCGGCAATGATTTCGTACACGTCGAACGAACTGGTGTAATCGAAGGTGATCATCTTGCTCTCTTTGAAATGAGAAACCACCTTAACCTTTTCGGCCGGATTGTTTAACAGTAAGGGCATGGAACCTTTACCGCT
Source organism: uncultured Caldithrix sp. (assembly GCA_964532875.1). Lineage (GTDB taxonomy): Bacteria > Calditrichota > Calditrichia > Calditrichales > Calditrichaceae > Caldithrix. Next base: position 8,500 of record CAZHIZ010000023.1, read on the forward strand.
GATTTTAGCAATGGTGCAACTGCTCATGAAAACAGTTAAACCGAAGAGCAAAATCAGTGAAAAAATGGCGGTAAATTTTTTCATAGAGGCCTCCTTTTTTGGTTGGTAATACATGGAATCTGAACTTAAATAGTTGAAAATATTTTACAGAAATTACAGAGTAAAATAAGAAGAAAATCAAATATTAGCAATAAAAAAGCGGAGCCGTAAAAAACAACCCCGCTTTTAAATAATCGTTTAAGATTAGTACATTCCGCCCATACCACCCGGTGCAGGAGGCGCCGGTTTTTCGGGTTCGGGTTTTTCGGTGATCATGGCCTGAGTCATGAGCAACAACCCGGAAACCGAAGCGGCGTTTTCCAAAGCACTACGAGTTACTTTAGTCGGGTCGATAACGCCGGCCTTGAGTAAGTCTTCGTAGGTCTCGGTCTGTGCGTTAAAGCCGTAAGCGCCTTCATGTTCTTTGATCTTGTTTACAACAACGGAACCTTCGTGTCCGGCGTTTTCGGCAATCATACGTACCGGCTCTTCCAAGGCCCGACGTACGATTTGCATTCCGATTTTTTCGTCACCTTCTAATTTCAAGTCGTCCAAAACGTTAATGGAACGTAACAAAGCCACGCCGCCGCCGGGAACAATACCCTCTTCCACGGCCGCACGGGTCGCATGTAAAGCATCTTCCACACGGGCTTTCTTTTCTTTCATTTCCACTTCGGTTGCGGCACCGATTTTAATGACAGCCACACCACCGGCCAACTTGGCCAAACGTTCTTGTAATTTTTCACGATCGTAATCGCTGGTAGTCGTTTCGATTTGAGCTTTAATCTGGTTAACGCGTGCTTTAATGTCTTCGGTGGAACCGGCACCTTCAACGATGGTGGTGTTGTCTTTGTCCACCGTGACGCGTTTGGCCTGACCCAAATCGTCCAAAGTGGCGTTTTCCAATTTCCAACCGGCTTCTTCGCTAATGACACGACCGCCGGTCAAAATAGCGATGTCTTCCAGCATGGCTTTACGACGATCGCCGAAGCCCGGTGCTTTAACGGCGCAAACGCGTAATGTGCCGCGCAATTTGTTCACGACCAGTGTGGCCAATGCTTCGCCTTCGATATCTTCGGCGATGATCAAGAGTGGTTTGCCCTGTTGCGCCACTTTTTCCAATACCGGAAGCAGGTCTTTCATGGCACTGATTTTCTTGTCGTAAATCAAAATGAACGGGTCTTCCAAAACGGCTTCCATGTTTTCGGAATCCGTTACGAAGTAAGGGGAAACGTACCCGCGATCGAATTGCATACCTTCCACGACTTCCAGCGTGGTTTCGATGGATTTGGCTTCTTCCACGGTAATCACACCGTCTTTACCGACTTTTTCCATGGCATCGGCAATTAAGTTTCCGATGGCCTCGTCATTGTTGGCCGAAATAGCGCCGACCTGAGCGATTTCCTTTTTGCCGGAAACTTCGCGGGACATTTCTTTTAAATGTTCCACAACTTTGGCAATGGATTTATCGATGCCGCGTTTTAAAGCTGTGGGGTTGGCACCGGCCACGACGTTTTTTAAACCTTGGGTAAAAATGGCCTGAGCCAATACGGTAGCGGTTGTGGTTCCGTCACCGGCAATGTCACTGGTTTTGGATGCCACTTCTTTGACCATTTGGGCACCCATGTTTTCAAAAGGATCTTCCAATTCGATCTCTTTGGCCACCGTCACGCCATCCTTTGTAACGGTCGGAGCGCCGAATTTTTTATCGATAACCACATTGCGGCCTTTGGGGCCAAGCGTGATTTTTACGGTTTTGGCAAGAATGTCGATTCCATCCTTAATTTTGTTGAGCGCATTTACATCAAACTCAATCATCTTTGCTGCCATCTACTTTTCCTCCATTTTTTTACAGGTTGAAATATTTCGTTACGTTTTTTCAAATATTCTTAGATATTCTTCTTACTTTAAAAGTTACATATTTTTTAAGGCCATAAAATTATTTCTTAAAAATCAGTAATTTACTTTTAGCACTCTTGACTTTGGAGTGCTAATTTATCACGGGGAACATCCATTTGCAAGTTTTCGTAACAAAACAGATTTAAAACGAGACAAATCGGATGGCATGAGTTTAAAAATACGAAAAAACTTTAGGCCTGAGCGCCATTACCGCCGGCAAGAAAAGGGAGACGCCACCGTTCGGGAATAAAAACATCGGGTGCATCGTTGTTAAAACGGAACATGTGAACAGGGAATGTTTGTTAACTATTTTATTAAAAATCAGCACTTTCCTTTTTTGATCTCAAATAGATACGCGACGAAAAGAACAGGAAATAAAAAATTAGATTCTTTACGAAAAATTTTGTACATTTGCAGCCAACTTTTTATTGAAAAGCCCGTTAGTTAGGTTAAGTATGAAACGAACCAAAATTGGGTTGGTTTTGGGCGGTGGCGGTGCCCGTGGTCTTGCACATATCGGAGTCATTAAGCGATTGACGGAACTTGGGTTGTCGATTGATGTTATTACTGGCGCCAGTATGGGGGCTATTATCGGTGCGGCTTATGCCCAAACACGGGATATTGGCTTCATCGAGTCTCGTTTTCGCACGTTCATGACCGGGAAAGAATACCAATCCATTAAAGGGCGGGCATTGGATTTAAAAGAAGAAAAGGCCGATAGTTTTCTTCATTTTATCAGCAAAACCGTTAAGCGTCGAATTGTCATCAATCTTGCCGCTAATCGAATGAGTTTGGTTCCCGATAAATTTTTAAATAACACGTTAGCACAGCTTCTTGCAGATGAACCGATCGAATCATTAAAAATTCCTTTCGCCTGTACGGCCCTGGATCTGGTTTCGGGTAGAGAAACGGTTTTTCGACGGGGGAGTGTACTCACAGCCGTTCAGGCCAGTGCGGCCATTCCGGGGTTTTTGCCGCCTGTTAGCGATGACGGAAAACGTTTGGTGGATGGTGCGGTGATCAATAATTTTCCTATCGAAGCGGCCAAATCGTTAGGAGCCGATTTCACGATTGCCTGCGATGTTTCGCCGGAACTGGAACCCGATCCTCCTTTGAACAATGTGATCGATATCTTTATTCGCGCCCATCATGCCGCAGTAAATCGCTTAAAAGATTTGCTGGTACAGAAGGCGGATGTTTTGTTAAAACCCAACATCGGCTCGATTAATTGGATGGATTTTGAGCAAATCGATACCTTGATTAAACAGGGCGAAGCCGTTGTCGATGAAAATAAAGCGCTTATTATGGAAAAGCTGGCCGCAAAGCAGGGATTTTGGCAGCGTCTTAAAAGCCATTTGTTAAGCACGAATTGAGAAATCGAATGAGATATTCAAAAACATTGGAAGTTTTGTGAAAAAGGAGCTATGGCCAAGCGAAAGTTTTTTGTCCCAAATAAAAATTTAACAAATCCAATATATGATGCAGGGAACAAAAGGCCGAATGATGATTCATGTAAAAAAGTGGGCCAGAACATTAGGTCTTCAATTTAAAAAAGCAAATAAGAAATCGGCCGAGCTGACCCAGATCAGCAAAACCAAAGTAGAGATGCTAACCGTTAGGCGTGAGATCGAAGAAAAATTATTGGAGCTGGGAGCAAAAACTTACGAAAAATTAAAAGATGGGCAGGATACGCATCTGTTAAAAGTTTTACCGATTCGGCATTTGGTGGAGCAGTTGAAAGAGCTGGAAGACGAATTGGGAAAATACAAGCGACGTCTGGAACAAATCACGGAAGAAAATATTAAATAAAAAAGGAATGAAATTTTAATCGGTTTAATTCCAAATTGGAAAAATACAAGTAACATAACAAAGCATTAACCTAAAAAAAGCGGGGTAGGTTAAGTGAGCGATTTTTTTATCAGTAAAAATCAATCTCTGGAAAATTATTTACGGGAAATCGGCGAGGTTCCCTTATTAACGCCGGATGAAGAAATTGAATTGGCCAAACGCATCAAGCAAAACGATCAAAAAGCGCTAAAAAAATTGGTGAGCGCCAATTTGCGTTTTGTGGTCAGCGTGGCCAAGTCGTACCAGAACTACGGATTGTCTCTTGAAGATTTAATCAATGAGGGAAATCTCGGTTTGATGAAGGCGGCCTACCGTTTTGACGAAACGCGCGGCTTTAAATTTATCTCGTATGCCGTGTGGTGGATCAAACAGTCCATTTTGCAGGCCATTGCCGAGCAATCGCGTCTGGTGCGTTTACCGCTGAACCGTGTGGGTACGTTAACCAAGATCGGTAAAGTGTACAGCCAACTGGAACAGGAATACGAACGGGAACCGACTCCGGAAGAGATCGCCAATGTGCTGGAAGTGGATTCGGGCGATATTACCGATACCATTAAAATGGCCACGCGTTCGGTATCCATGGATTCGCCTTTGCAAAAGAACAGTGACAGCCGTTTGATCGATATCATTCAAAATCAGCAGGATCCGGAACCGGATTCCGAGGTTATGGGCGAATCGTTAAAAGAGGAGGTAAATCACATTCTGTCCACACTTACGGCTCGTGAGGCCAAAATTCTGAAGCTCTATTTCGGTTTGGACGGCGAAAAACCGCATACTCTGGAAGAGATCGGAGTGAAGTTTAAATTAACACGCGAACGGGTGCGGCAAATTAAAGAAAAGGCTCTGCGCCGCTTAAGGCACAGTTCACGGAGTAAAGTTTTGCGCTACTATCTCGGATAAACCTTTAAAATCTTGAGTGAAAAAATAGATTTTATTTTGAACTCTGCTTGATAGCAGAGTTTTTTTTTGTTATATTTTGATTTGAATCACGGATGGCAGATGTATGGGGGCTTTTAATCATAAACGTTCAGGGGCTTGGGTATGGTGAAAGATGAGTCTCGCCTTATTTTTATTTCCAGAGATCATCGAAAAATTAAAGAAGTAAAAATTTCACGTTGGAAACTTATTTCCTCCTTCTCTTTAATTTTTATTGTATTTCTTGTTGTGGGAAAATTTGGCCTGGATATGATTGTGGATTCCAGCCTTAATTCCGAAATGAAACGCTTGCTACGCACAAATATGATGTTGCAAGATCGTTTACAGGAAATGAGCCATAAAATTAAACTGCTTAACCATCAAATCGCTAAAATCGGTACGCAAGATGATCAGTTGCGTACGGTTCTCGGCCTGCCCAAATTGAATAGCGATATTCGTCAGGTGGGTAT
>CAZHIZ010000023.1:13770-17849 GCA_964532875.1 uncultured Caldithrix sp.
AAAATGATTATTTTAAATCATAAATACGGTTTCGAGACGCGTTACGGCCATCTCAGCAAAATCGTCGTGCGTCGCGGACAGTTTGTGAAACGCGGTGAAAAAATCGGTGAGGTCGGGAATACCGGTTTAAGTACGGCACCGCATTTGCATTACGAGGTTTTATTCCACGGAAAACATTTAAACCCCGCCCACTTTTTCTTTGATGATCAGATTCTCAATCAGCAGGTTGTGGCCAAGGTTAACTGAAAAACCGTCTCAGCCCCGGACGGTTTTCAACAGCACAAGGCAAAAAGTTTTAATAATTCTGGCCTTTGCTTTTATTTTTAGCAATCTTTTAAAAGCCCAGTCATCTGATTCCGTCGTAACTCTGCTTTTTACCGGCGATGTTACTTTAGCCAATCATTTTCAATCATACGTTGGAAAAAATTATTCCTATCCCTTTGCCCGTGCTCCCTGGCTAAGAACGGCCGATGTTGCCGTGATTAATTTGGAAGGTCCCTTAACAACCGCCACCGAGGCCGTTTCGAAGCCGTACGTATTTAAAGCCCTACCCGACTATGCCCGTATGCTCAAGGCAGGGGGTATCGATTTGGCCGATCTGGCCAATAACCACATTTTCGATTACGGTGTTCCGGGCTTGGTCCAGACCATGGAAGCCTTGCAAAAAGCGGGCATCCGCTATGTGGGGGCCGGGCGGAATAGTAATGAAGCGCATCGGCCGGTTATTTTTACCGTTAAAGGATTAAAAATCGGTTTTCTGGCCTATTACGGGGTGAAGGCTCATGAAGAATCGCATCCGGCAACGGATTCCACGGCGGGAACCGCCTTGCGTCGTTTGAAACGGATTCGGCGCGATGTGCAAGCATTACGGCCTAAGGTTGATTTTTTAACCGTACTTTTACATTGGGGATTCGAAAAAGAACATGAGCCGCGTTCGTTCCAAATCCGTTTTGCCCATCGGGTCATTTCTTACGGAGTCGATTTGATTGTGGGGCATCATCCCCACGTGTTGCAAGGTGTTGAAAAATACAAACAGGGATTGGTGGTTTATTCGTTGGGCAATTTTATTTTCGGCGGAAATCATCGGGTGCACTATCAAACGGCCGTGTTAAAAGTAACCATTCCCACCCGAAAGCCCAAGGATTGGTCTATTCGGTTTTTACCGCTTCAGGTGGATTACTGGCAGCCGCATTTATTACGCAATGCGTTGGCCGACAGTGTTTTAAGTCATATTGCTGAATATTCCAAAATTTTCGAGAAAACCGTTCCTATCCGTTAATCTATTGTTCTTTTTGGAATTAGAGAGCAGAAAAGGCCAACTTGCGTTGGGGGGTGGGTTTTCAAGAAGAGCTTGTCTTGTTCATTTTAATCGTTTTGCCCTTCATAATTAAACTTGAAATATGTGTGCTTAAATGTTAAAATTAACCGTTTTAAACAGGTAAGGAGAAAACGTGCCCGTTACCAAAAAAGATGTTGAGTACATTGCCGGCCTGGCTAAATTGCGTTTAACGGAAAAGGAATTGCCAAAATTAACCGAACAACTCAATAAAATTTTAGATTATGTGCAACAGCTTAATGAGGTGGACACCGAGCATGTCGAGCCGTTAGCCCATCCGTTGCAAATGAAAAATGTGTTTCGGGATGACAAACAACAGGAATCCTTACCGGTCGAGCAGGCATTGGCCAATGCTCCCAAACGCAAAGGCCACTATTTCAGCGTGCCCAAGGTTGTTCATAAATGAAAACTCTTTGTGTTATTCCGGCCCGCTACGGTTCCTCGCGATTTCCCGGTAAACCTTTGGCTTTAATAGGCTCCAAGCCCATGATTCAATGGGTGTATGAAAATGCCGTTCAGGCCAAATCGATCGATACGGTACTGGTTGCCACGGACGATGAGCGTATTGTGCGTGCCGTGGAAGATTTCGGTGGGCGAGCGGTGCTAACACCATCCGAATTGCCTTCGGGAACCGATCGCGTGGCGTATGTCGCCCGAGACGAGACGGCGGATGTGGTTATTAATTTACAAGGGGACGAACCGTTTGTCCAACCGCTATTATTGGATCGTTTGGCAAGAGTTTTCGAAGAACGCGACGATGTAGAGTTGGCGACCCCGGTGGCACGCATCAACGAAATTGCTCAACTGACGGATCCCAACCTGGTACGTGTCGTGCGTGACCGGGAAGGTTGGGCTTTGTATTTTTCGCGTGCGGTTATTCCGTATTTACGCGATGTTGCGGATATTGCCCAATGGCCGCAGCATTTCCCTTTTTACAAGCATGTGGGCATTTATGCTTATCGCAAAGCATTTTTATTGGAATTTACCCGGTGGGCTCCCGGTTTGCTGGAACAGGCTGAGCGTCTGGAACAGTTGCGGGTTTTGGAGCACGGAAAACGCATTTTTACGGTGGAAACCGACTACGAATCGTTGAGTGTGGACACACCCGATGATTTGCGCAAAGTAAATGAAATTCTAATCGAAAAAACAGTAAGGAAATCATGAAAAAACGTAAGTACATTTTTCTTACCGGCGGTGTTGTTTCTTCTTTGGGCAAAGGGATTGCCTGTTCTTCTCTGGGATTCCTGCTGAAATCGCGCGGGTACCAAGTAACCATTCTCAAATTAGACCCTTACATTAATGTGGACCCGGGCACGATGAGTCCCTATCAACACGGGGAAGTGTACGTAACGGATGACGGGGCGGAAACCGATCTGGATTTGGGGCATTACGAACGATTCCTGAATGTAAATATGACGCGGGATAATAATGCCACGGCCGGTCAAATTTATTACGAGGTGATTCAAAAGGAACGACGGGGCGACTATCTGGGAGCTACTGTACAGGTAATTCCCCACATCACCGATGCCATTAATCAAAAAATTATCAATGTGGGCGAGAAAACCGATGCGGATATCGTTATTGTCGAGATCGGAGGCACGGTTGGTGACATCGAAAGCCTGCCGTTTTTGGAAGCGATTCGCCAATTTCGGCTTAATAATGATCATGAAGACACACTGGTGATTCATTTGACTCTGGTGCCCTTTATTTCCGGTGCTAACGAATTAAAAACCAAGCCCACCCAGCATTCGGTGATGCGCTTGCGCGAGATCGGTTTGCAGCCCGATGTTTTGCTGTGCCGTAGCGATCGTCCTTTGCCGGAGCAGGTTAAAAAGAAGATCGGCCTGTTCTGTAATGTTTCGCCTGCGGAAGTCATCGATGCGCTCGATGTTTCGTTAATTTACGAGGTGCCCTTGCAATATGCACAGGTGAAGTTTGACGAGTTGGTTTTAGACAAGTTGCACCTGGACAAAAAGAAATTGGACATCGAATGGTGGCGCGATAAGATTACTCGTTACCAAAAGGTGAAACGAAATATAACCATTGCGATTTGCGGTAAGTATGTCTCCTTGCAGGATGCTTACAAAAGCATCATCGCCGCCTTTCAGCACGCCGGGATGGAAAACGATGTTAAGGTGGAGCTTAAATGGATTAACACGGAAAATTTAGACGAGAAAAATGTGGAACAGGAATTAGCCGATGTGCAGGGGATTCTGGTGCCCGGCGGATTCGGCGAACGGGGGATCGAAGGTAAATTGTTGGCGATTAAATATGCCCGTGAGCATAAAATTCCTTTTTTCGGTATCTGCCTGGGGTTGCAATGTGCCGTTATCGAGTACGCCCGTAACGTATTGGGTAAGAAAGACGCCAATAGTACCGAATTTGATCCCAATACATCCAATCCGGTCATTCATTTAATGGAGAAACAAAAATCCGTTAAAGGGATGGGGGGAACCATGCGGCTGGGGAGTTATCCGGCCAAGTTACGCAAGGGTACACTGGCTTATAAGGCATACGGCACACCGGAAATCGCCGAGCGTCATCGTCATCGTTACGAATTCAATAATAGTTATCGTATCGAGTTGGAAGATGCGGGCATGGTCATCAGCGCGCTTTCTCCGGACGGTGAATTGGTGGAAATGATTGAATTGCGCGATCACCCATGGTTTGTAGGCTGCCAATTTCATCCGGAACTAAAATCCCGTGTGGCCAAGGCGCATCCCTTGTTCCGGGAATTCGTGGC
>CAZHIZ010000023.1:17949-33690 GCA_964532875.1 uncultured Caldithrix sp.
GCGGGTGACAGGGTGTTGCAGGAGCTTTCGTCTTTGATTTTGCACAATTTGCGCAAGGATCAGGATTTTGCCTTCCGCTACGGCGGAGAAGAATTTGCTTTAATTTCCACGCACATGAATGCGGAGAAGATGCACTTGTTTGTGGAACGTTTATTACAATTGACTCGGGAGATGGTGATTCATGTGGGGCAAGCCGCGATTAAAATCACCTTTAGTGCCGGCGTATCCGATACACGGCAGGTAAAATCGCCACAGGAAGTGATGCACCAGGCAGACAAAGCTTTGTACCAGGCTAAAAATTCCGGTCGTAACCGCATCATTAACTTTGAAAAATAATCCGCTTATTACACCTCCGGTTGAATGAAAACGATTTTAAAAGTATCTTTCGTCAGTGAGTAATCAAAGGAAATGAGCATGGCCACCCTGTGGGATCGTTTCGATTATTTATTGCGTGAGGCAGAGCAGCGCTTTTGGGCCTTTGAATTTGAGGCGGCTTTAGAGCAATGGGAATCGTATTACCAAATTACAGCCAAAAGCGAGTATGGCATCATCTTAGGCGAAATCCGGCGCATGATTCATGAGACGGATGCGGCTAAAATCACCACAGCATTTAAACTGCTCAATGCATTCCGGAAAATACGGCGGCATTATTTGGAACGGCGTATCCATCGCTACACCTATCGTTTGTTTTTGCAATTATTCCGGAAAATATATGAAGCTCAATTTGCCCAAGGTGATCAAAGCGACGGACTATTCCACGGGATTTTTAATTATTTGGCGGAAAATTACGATTCGGCTGTTGAGCAATTGACGGGTTATTTGCACAACAATTTCGAAAGTGTGGAAGGGCGCATTTTTTTAGGTCATGCCTATCTGGCAAAAGGTGAGCAACGTCTGGCTGTGGTTTTACTGACTCAGAATATGTTTTTAGCAGCCGATCAGTTGTACGAAGATGATTTGTATTTGTCGCAGTTCAAATTATTATTCGGCCGTCTTTTTTCCGAGACCGGACGCAAAAACGCGGCGGCCTGGTTGTTGCCGTTTGAAGCCTGGTACCGCAACTTTTTGGTTTTCGAAGAAGACGAACAGTTCTACAGATTAATGGTGCAAAAAGAGCAAAACGAGCGCATCATCCGCGTCAAATACACAGCGGCCGAACGTTACCGGCATTTTGCCCGTTGTTTATTTGTGGCCGAATACACGCGGCGCTTTTTGAAAGAGAAGTCCCAATTGGTGACAGAGCAAGAAGCGTATATGAAACAGTTGGATGAAGCTTTGTTCGGCCGATACCGCAAAAAGCGCAAGCCACTTAAAAATTAAGCCAAAAAGTTTGGAATCTTATTTGATTCGCGCGGGAACGGGCTTTGGTACCCCGATGATCTTTTGCAACTCCGCGGTAATATGCCCCACGATTACTTTGGTTGTCATTTGTACGGGGATTTTAAGATCATCGTCAGTGAGCCAGATATTCAGTTTGCCCTGATGCTTAAAGATACCCTCACCGGCCAGCAGCGGTTCGATGCGGATGCAACGGAAAGTACCGGCTTCGACTCGGATGATTTCTTTGGGGTAAACTTTAATTTTTAATTTGTAAATTTTCTTTTTTTCATGACCGGTTAAGAAAACCGGCTGACCGGGTGTTAGCGGCAATGTGCGCAAAATGTAAAGGGCGGAAAGTACATCGTGCACATCGGGCGGAATTTTAATTTCGTATTGTTCCTTTTTGCGAATTTTATGCGCTCCTTTGTACCGGATGTAAGTTACCCTGGCCAGAGAATCGTGCACAAAGTAGTTCACCAATAAATCGGCATGATAGCTGCCTTCCCGAAGTAATTTTTCAAAACGAATGGGCGCAAACGTATGAGCATCTACGTAAGCGTTTACCACATCCCTAACTTTGTAGAACCAATCGAACGCACCTACGCTACGGGCGGTGGATTGGATGTGCAAAACAGGCCGGTCTCCGTCTATTTTCTGGCCGATGACCTTCATTTCGGCTTTTCCGGCCGTAACGAATCCGTAGCGCAGGCGAAAGATCAGTCGTTCGCCGATGCGAAAAGGAACGGTGATACTGTCGGTCGGATTTCCCCCGAAAACCATGGAGAGCAGAACGGTAATCAGAAGAAAAATAGCCGGAATATTAGTTGTCCGAGGTCTGTTTTTCGTATTCATTTTCATCCTTGTTGTGATTTTGCGCCGTGGCGTTATTCTTTTCCTGGCCGGCGAGGAGCTGGTTATCGTACAATGTGCGGTAAACGGCGCTTTTCGCATACACTTCCGGATGCGGGCCGATTTGGTCGACTCGGCCGCCATCCATAACGATAATTTTATGGGCATTGCGAATGGTTGACAGGCGATGGGCAATGACCAGAACCGTACGATTTTTCATTAATTTTTCAATGGCTTCCTGCACCAAACGTTCGGATTCCGTATCCAGCGATGAAGTGGCTTCGTCCAGAATAAGAATAGGAGGGTTTTTGAGGATGGCGCGCGCAATGGCCAGGCGCTGTTTTTGACCGCCGGAAAGTTTAACCCCATGTTCGCCGATATGCGTATCTAACCCTAAATCGAATTTTTGAATGAATTCCCAGGCATTGGCCGCTTTGGCTGCCCGAATGATGGCTTCTTCGTCCGCGTCTTCCACGCCGTAAGCAATGTTAGCCCGGATGGTGTCATTGAACAACACGGTTTCCTGGGTTACCAAGCCGATTTGTTTACGCAGTGAATGCAAAGTAATGCGCCGAATGTCGAGGCCGTCAATGGTAATTTGGCCTTTGTTGACCTGATAAAAACGGGGTAAAAGATCGACAACGGTCGTTTTGCCTGCACCGCTGTGTCCCACAAAAGCGACGGTCTCTCCGTGACGGATGGTAAAAGTCACATCTTCCAGTCCGAATTCATCTTGCGGGTTGTACTTAAAATAAACGTGTTCGTAGCGGATGTTTTCTTTGAATTTTTGCAATTCTACGGCCTGAGGCGGTTCGTATGTTTCTTCGGGTTGTTCCAATATGTTAATTACCCGCTCGGCCGCGGCCATGCCGGTTTGGATGGTGTTGTTAACTCCGGAAAATTCCTGAATGGGTTTGAACATGGCAAATAAAAAGACTAAAAAGCGTACGAAATCTTCGGCTTGCAATCCCGCGTGCATGTAAACCATGCGGCCGCCGATCCACAATAAGACGATAAGTGTAAGAACCATCAAAATTTCGTTAACGGGTGTGGTGGCAATTTTTAAGCGTTCGGCGCGGAATAATTTCTTGAAGAAAAGAAAATTCGTACGACGAAAGCGCTGCTCTTCTTTATCTTCATTGGTAAAAATTTTGACGATGGTGATGGCCGAAACCGCTTCCTGAAACGACTGCATGACATCGGCGATTTGTTGAAACACGCGACGGCTGCGGCGACGGATGCTTTGCCCGATTTTGTAGATGATGTAAAAGCTGACGGGCAAAATGATAAAGGTGTACAAAGAAAGCTTAACGCTAATCATGAGTAAGATGACGATATTGGCCAGAATTTGTAAGGGGGAAAGAATGATTTTGCCGAAACTTTGATTGAGAACATTTTGAATGGCATTGACGTCGTTAAAAACAATGGATGTTAATTTGCCGCTGTGATGCGCGTGGTAGAAGGACAATGGAAGGCGCAAAAGCTTGCGGTGCAATTGATTGCGAATGTCGACGACGACGCGTACACGAATGTACGTTAATAATAATTTGCGTAAATACTGGGAAATATTTTTTAAGAGAAAGGCCAGAAAGATGGCCAGGCAGACCAATTCCAAGGTTCGGTAGCGATTTTTACGCAGGATTAAGGATTTGATTCCATTATTAATTTTTTGGTAAAGGCCGTTGCCGGTTTTTTTTAGGGTGGAGATTTCATTTAGTGCCGATTTTTTGTTCTTGGTGGAATCGGGTACGTTTTTGGGCGGAGTGACGGTTTGTGCGCTTTGATTGACCACAGCCGGGCTGAAGAGTTCGCGTACAAAATCAACGGAAATCCAGATGGACAGGTTGTTGAAAATGACATAGGAAACGGTAAACAGAAGGATGAGAATCAAGCCCTTCCAATAAGGCCGGATAAAATTTAAAACTTTAAAATAGAGTTTCATCCGAAAATCGCTTTCCGTGTATTTTAATTTCGAGTTTGACAAGAAACAGGGTCTCTTTTGCCGAAACCGAATTGAATTTGCTTGAACTTTTGTTATTAAAAAAATGAGTCCGTTGGCTCATTGTAAGGTAATTTACGCTTTCCCTTGGAACGAAGCCAACTTTTTGTGGTCGATGCCGTTTAATTGCCAATGATGCTCAATCTTTTTAGTTTATCTTATTAGCGAAATTTGAAGGGCAATTACAAAAAGAAACGGGATGCTTTCATGCGCTTGGTTTTAATTCAGCCGCCCATTGAAGATTTTTACACCACTCAGGTGCGTTTGCAGCCTATCGGTCTGGCTTATTTAAAGGCAGTCGTTCGGGCCAATTTCCCCGAGGTGGAAGTTGTTATTCGCGATTACCATGCCGGGTTTGGTAAACGTTCGATTGCCTGGCCTAAAGAATTGTTGTTCCTGAAAGATTATTATCCTTTTGCGGATCACAGTCCTTTTTCAACGTTTTACCATTATTACCATTTCGGTGCATCGTACGAAGCGATTGTGGAGGATGTGGCGCGCTTGAATGCGGACGTGGTTGGCATTTCCGTTTTATTCAGCGCTTATGCTCCGCAGGCGTTTGCGCTGGCCAGACGATTGAAAGAAAAACTGGGTGTGACGATTTTGTTGGGCGGTTCTCATGTCTCGGCGCTTCCGGAAGAGGTGCTTTCTTTGCCGTTTGTGGATTTTGTCATCTTTGGAGAAGGGGAGCGTCCCCTGGCTGCTTTTGTGGAGGCATTCCTTGGGAAAAAGCGCTGGGATCGTGTCCCCAATTTGGTATTTAAACAAAATGGCAGGCTAAAATTTACGGAGGCGCAGGATAATTTTTCCTTGGATGATTTGCCATTCCCCGATTTCTCGGATTTTGATCGCGATCATTATCGATTGGGGGCGCGGCGCCTGAGCTTTTTGTTAACATCCCGCAGTTGTCCGTATCGTTGCGCCTTTTGTTCGGTTCATCAAACTTTCGGGCGAAGGTTTCGTTTACGCTCCGTGGAAAATATTGTTGCGGAGCTGTTATTGCGTCGAGAACAAGGATACTCGGCTTTTGATTTTGAAGATGATAATTTTACGTATGATGGGAATCGATTGTATTTGCTTTTGCGTACTTTACGGGAAACGTTCGCTTCGGATGAGGTGCGCCTGGCTGCGATGAACGGAATCGCTTATTTCCGCTTGAGTGGCAATTTGTTAAAAGACATGTATTCCGCCGGTTTTCGTGATTTGAATATCAGTTTGGTGAGTCGGAACGAAAAATTGCTACGGAAGTTGAAACGTCCGTACCATTTCGAGCGGTTTGAAGAAATAGTACGTCTGGCCGATTCCCTTCAAATGCGTGTGGTTTCGTATCAGATTTTAGGATTGCCTGGTGATTCGGTACCGTCAATGTTGGAAACCTTAATTTACCAAAGTCGGTTACCGCTTATTATTGGAGTTTCTCCGTTTTACTACACGGCGGGGATGCCTGTGGGAAGGCGTGAATTTATGGAAAAGCCGTTTTGGGTATTGGGGCGTCTAACTTCTTTGGGGATCGGTAACAATCCGGCTGAGCGGGAGAACATTTATACGTTATTTATTTTGGCGCGCATGGTTAATTTTTTAAAGCAATTGTCCGGTGTGGATCATGATGTGTGTTTGCGTGATTTGCTGGACGGGGAAGAAAATTGGCAGGGCAGAGAGCGATTGGGGCTACAGATTTTAAAGCGTTTGTTTGCTAACAAACGCTTGTTTGGCTTTACGGGGAAGGAATTTAAGCCATTGCCGAAATTTCGATATGACCTATTCTGGGCTTTTTTAGAGCAAGCGGGCCATGTTCAACGTCCGGGCGGGAAAATCATTCGTTTAACGGATTGTGGTTAAGTTTCCCGCCTGGGAGGAAGGTATTGCTGCAGGATGAATCCTGCTTCAGGCCCGAATTGCAGTAAAAAATGAAGGATTACTTCGGAGCGGTAGTTGTTTAAAAGATGGGAAGAGGGCAACGGTACGAAAGTGGCGGTCTTTAAACCATGCTTTTTCAGCTTTTCCTCTTGAACCCATTGTTTTTGGAAGGTTTGGCGTTCAGCTAGATAGGTGTGCGAATGAGTTTGTACACACCATTGTTCAATTAATTTTTCCGCCGGTGCCTCGTAATCGGTTTCGCTGGAGCGTTTAAGGGTTATGGGTAAATAGAGCCAATGAATGAGTTTATATTGCAGTTGATACAAGAAATCACCCAGAGAATCAAACGGCATTTTAAATAGCTCTTCCAATTGGGGCAAATAGTAATAGGCATACGGTAAATTGTGAAAAAAATGGTGTAAGGTTCTGATATGCTTCTCAGCCCAGTTGCTATGATAATCGATGGCGGTTTCGAATATGGGCTTCCGGTTTTTGTCATGTAAAACGGGAATGGTTAAACGGGTTTGGGAGTCGGGGAAAAGAGCAGAACGATTGATGTTGCTGCCTTTCGTGAAGGCAAGATGATCGGTAAAGACGGCAACCTGACACTGGGCCATTTGCCAGAAATAATTTAAGTCGGCCAGGTAGGCCGGACGGAAAGTGGATAGGATCATATTACCTCACCTGAATTTGGCCGTTTGGATGCGCTGGCATCTTACTTTAATTTAATACTCGTGGGGAATGGGGTAAAACATTAATGCATTTTTGATGTGAGTATTCTGACTGATTGCAATCAGTCAGAATACGGAATGGCGTGGGGACTGATGGCAATCAGTCCCCCCAAATAACCAGTAGCTATCGTTTTTTATTCATTCCTTCCATTGGCGCTATCTCTAACTTTTTCATTAATATACCCCTGTATCCCTAATTTTAATCTTGCAAAAAATTTACCAAAAATTTTAAAAATTCAAAAACCCTACGAATTATGCAATGTAGGCGATAGGATAAACAAAATTGACATTAATTTACTTGATAGGAGGTAAGTAAAATGAGTGCAGACTTAATGCGTATCAACGCAAACATCCCGGCGTTAAAGAATGTAAATATTCTTTCACGCATCAGCGACCGTATTGCCACGCATCAATTACGGTTAGCCACAGGCAAACGCATCAATTCCCCATCCGAAGACCCTGCCGGCTATATGTTGGCCCGCGGATTGGAAGCGCGTAAGCGCGGTTTGCAAGTAGCTTTGGACAATGTTTCCAATGCCCAAAATATTCTTGATGTGGCCGAAGGCGCCTATTCCAGCATCATGGATATTTTGCAAACCATCAAAGAAAAAGCCACGCAAGCCGCCGACGGTAGTTTAAATTCCACTCAACGCAGCGCTATTGACGGTCAGGTTTCAGCCCTTATTACGGAAATCGATGACATCGTTGACAATACCACCTTCAACGACAACGCCCTGATTGACGGTAGTTTCTCAACCGTATTCCAGACCGGAGAACAAGGCACCGAGCAATTGTCCGTGAGCCTATCGGCAGCCGACAGTTCTACCTTAGGCATTGACGCCATCGACCTGACAACGGCAAACGGGGCCAGCACCGCCATCTCTACGGTTAGCTCGGCTATCGACACCTTGGCTCAGGACATGCGCGCCCTTGGTGAATACAAAGTGCGTTTACAATCCAAAGAGAGCAACCTGGCCAATCAAGTAACGAACACGGAGGCCGTACGCAGCACCCTGGAAGACGCCGACTTCGCCAAAGAACAGATGGAAGTGATGAAGTTGCAAATTCTGCAACAAACATCGCTATCTTCCTTAACCCAGGCCAACGCAGCGCCGCAACTGGTGCTTTCCATGTTCCGCCAATAATTCACATCCTTCCGATTCGTGTCAAACGAGCGGGGAAAGCATTCCCCGCTCGTTTGCATTTTACCCATCCTGCTCAAAAACCTTATCTCGTATAATTTGATCAGACTAAAGCAAGATTCTTCTCCCCAAACAACAGTGATCATTTCAACCTTGTAGCCTGTTTTAGCCGCACCTTGATTAAAAATGCTTCCCGTTTTAAATTCCCGCTCAAAAAAATTTTGAATTTACCGAAAAGATTTTTAAACTCATAACAATTGTTATATATAAATAACAAGGTCAATTACCAGGGAAACTGTAGAATGGATTCGATTCTTCTAACACCGCATGTGGAATGTGTCATTAAATCGCTTAAGGGGAATGATCAGGTAACGCAACGTCTGATACAAATGGGCGTTCTTCCCGGATCAAGATTACACATCGTACGCGTAGGGCCTTTGGGAAAAACGGTCGAAGTGATTATCGATCGGGGAGAAAGCGTCGCCCTGCGCACAAAAGAATTAAAAGCCCTGCATTGCAAAGTCGTTGCTTTGCCCTTGCTGGCCGTAAAGAGCAGCAAAAAACGATATCGCATCCGAAATTTTTTAGGCGGACGCGGCTTTATTCAGAAAATGCAAAACCGCGGGCTGTTTATCTCCGATATCATCAGACTCAAAGAGTCAGACGGTTTCGAATTGATCAGTAAAGGCAACCAGACCGTTCGCATCGGACGTGGAGAAGCCGAAAAAATTATTGTAGAACCTATGGACGAGTAGAATCATATATGCCCAAAAAGAAAACGATAACGGCAGCGATTAGTTCGATTCCGAATACGGGAAAGTCCACGCTGTTTAATGTTCTGACGGGTGCTCACCAGGCAGTTGGCAATTGGCCGGGTGTTTCCGTTGAAAAAAAAGTCGGCAAATTTAATTTGAACGGCTACCAAATTCAATTAATCGATTTACCCGGCTGTTATTCCCTAACCGCCACCTCCATCGAAGAAAAAGTGGTACGCGATTTCATCCTGCAAACCCCGCCGGATATCATCATAAATATTGTTGATGCCCGTAATCTGTATCGCAGCCTGGGATTAACTTTGCAACTGGCTCAAAGCGGCATTCCCATGGTGGTGGCTGTGAACATGATGGACGAAGCACGCCGCATGGGTTTAAAAATCGATATCGATGGTTTGGCTCAACATTTGGGGGTACCGGTGGTACCCATTGTTGCGCGCAAGGGCGAGGGAATAGACCGCTTGAAAGAGACCTTGTTACAAGTGCTCGAAGGGAAAATAAAACTGCATGCGCCTAAAACCTCGTGTCCCATTCAAACACATCCTTCCGTTGTTTCCCTGGCCAAAGAAATTAAAGAATTGAATTTCAACCCCAAACTGAATGATGTGTTCCTGGCCGTTCGGTTCCTTGAGAACGACGAAACACTAAAAAAAATAGAGAATCGTTCCTCTAAAGCGCATGAACTGGATCGCAAGGTTATTAAAACGCGCCAATATCTGGAACATTCGTTAAAAGAAAAAATCCCCACCGCCTGCGCCCATTGCCGCTTTAATAGCGCCCGAGGTTTGGTCATGGAAACCACATCCGAACACATTACCATGACCGACCGCATCACGGAAAAGATCGATGCCGTTTTATTACACAAATATCTGGGCATCCCGCTTTTTTTGCTGATCATGCTTCTTTTGTTCCAAGGAATTTATGCCCTGGGCACACCGCTTCAGGATTGGATATCACAGGGATTCGAGTGGTTACAAAACGCCACGCGAGCTTTGCCCGTTCTGCAGCAGGCACCACCGTTCTTAACCAGTTTTTTGGTGGACGGACTTCTGCAAGGGGTCGGCGTGGTGGTGGCCTTTTTCCCTATTATTGCCCTTTTTTTTATTTTCATGTCCATTGTGGAAGACAGCGGCTACATGGCCAGAGCGGCCTTTTTGCTGGATCATTTGATGCACGCCATTGGTTTGGATGGCCGGGCTTTCATTAATGTTCTTTTGGGATACGGCTGCAATGTCCCTGCCGTCATGGGTACGCGCATTCTTTCCAGTCAACACAACCGCATCATCACCATGTTGATCATTCCGTTTACACTGTGCAGTGCCCGCCTGCAGGTTTTTATTTTCATTTCTGGGATTTTATTCGCGGCGACCGTTGCACCATGGGTGGTCTTTGGTCTGTACGCCTTAAGTTTTATTGTGGTGATTTTGGTCGGACTGTTTCTCAAAATAATTCATTACGCCGGCAAACCCGAACCCTTCATTATGGAAATCCCGCCCTACCGATTGCCCACCTTGCGAACGGTATTGCTGCGCGCCTGGGAAGAAATGAAAGGTTTTCTCAATCGGGCTTCAACTATTATTGTGGTCGGGGTCATCGTGGTATGGCTGCTCACCAATTTGCCGCCTGGCGTTAGCCCTGGCAGCACACAAAGCTGGGCGGCCAAAATCGGCCAATCCGTTTCACCCATCTTCCATCCCATTGGCATCGACTGGCAGGAAATCATCGCTCTTCTATTCGGCTTTATTGCCAAAGAAATTGTGATCGGTTCTTTAGCCGTTATTTACGGGGGAAACCCGGCTGCACATATTGCCGCTCATGTTACTCCCTTGCAGGGTATCAGTTTCATGATCTTTACCTTGCTCTACACCCCCTGCGTGGCCACGATTGCCACTATCAAAGCCGAATCCGGATCGTGGAAGGTAACCGGATTCTCCGTAGGTCTGGGCCTGCTTTTGGCCTGGTTATTGAGCTTCCTTGTTTATCAAGGCGGTTTATTGTTGGGATTTGCTTAAAAATCGGCACAAAAATTTGCGTGCATTTTCATAAATGATTATTATTCGGTACGATATTTAGGGTTGTTCTTTACATAAGAAGTTTAATCGAATGCCGTACGTTTTGCAAAAAAGTGCAAACGTTTCGCTTTTTTGCATGTCCGCCATTTCTCTGAAAAATCCGTTATTTGACGGATTCTTCGACGGCCTTCCGCCTGCCCGCCACAGGGCATCCCTATTTTCATTTTTCCGCAACCAAATCAAAAATACCTTTTTGAATAAACCCGCCAAATACTTTGGGGCACTACATCTTAAACCGTTCGTGAACTCCTTTTTACCAACCCGGTTGAATGTGGAATGCAAAATTGCCGCGCCCACACGGGCGAAATATAAACCAACAAAAAAGGAGGTGTAACTATGTGGCAAGCATGGGTTAACTTCATTTTGGGGTTATGGCTCATTGTTTCGGGGCTGATTGCCGGTCTGAATACCAACATCAATTATATTATTGTTGGTATTATCGTGGCCATCTTGGGGTTTTGGACGTACAAACAATGGCAAGGGATTGTCAACGGGATTTTGGGATTATGGATTCTTGTTTCGGGTTTTATTGCCGCATTGATGATTAATTGGAATCTGATCATCGTGGGGATTGTTGTGGCCATTCTGGCTATTTGGCAGGCCCTGACCAAACCCAAAGCAACCGAACAACAATAAAAGGATTTTTAAGAGCCCCGATTATTCGGGGCTTATTTAATTCTTCCACCCATGCTGTCGCTTTCGGCTAAAATGACGTGAAAGAAAAAGGATATGCGGCCCAGAATCGTTTTCTCAGGCCAAAGCAATGCCGCTAAAGAACAGGCCGACGGCTAAGATCATGCCCGCTAAAAAAATCCACAGAATATTTATTTTATAATAACGTACCGCTAAAAAGGCGCCCACGGCCCAAATGTAGGGTAACGGGCTGCTCAAACTTACCTGACCCAAACTGATCAATACAAACAATAGCATGCCCGTAAAAGCAGCCAGAACCCCCTGCAGAGATCGGCGGATTATTTGCAAATGCTTGATCTGGCCGTAAATTTCGGAAACGATTAAGGTGTAAAAAAACGAGGGGAAGAACATTCCGAAAGTGGCCACAGCGCTGCCGCTGATGCCGGCTACTTTGTATCCGATGAAAGTGGCGGTGATTAAAAACGGCCCCGGTGTAATTTGCCCCAGAGCGATGCCGTCGGCAAATTGCTTCATCGTTAGCCAATGGTGCGAAATAACTGCTTCCTGTTGCAACAGCGGCATAATGGTAAATCCGCTTCCGAACGCTACGGCACCGATTTTGAACATGGAAAGTAAAAGTTCGGTTAGTGACTTCTTGAAAAATAATCCCACAACGATGATCATTACAAAACCCATGCCCGTTATGGTAATGGCAAACAGACGATAACGGAATCTTCCCGGAATTCCGGCACCTGTTTCAGGTTCGTTTTCATTGACCGCAGTTTTGCCGCGAAACAACAAAATGCCTAAAACAATAGCCATGATGATGACCCAAAATGCGTTTATTTTGAACAGCATTAGTAAAAAGGCCAATGCGGCAATAAGCGCACCATGGGCCGATTTCAAATAGCGTTGGCTAAAATCAATAAAAATATGGGCTACGATGCCCACGACCATGGCCTCCAGTGCAATAAACAGGGGATGAATCCAGGAAACCAGTCCGTAGCGAAAATACACCCATGATAAGACCGTCATCAACACATACGAAGGGAATAAAAAGAAAAAACTGCCTAAAAGTGCGCCGCTAAAACCTTTGCTGCGATACGCTCCGTAAGTGGCTAAATTGTACATGATAGGGCCCGGGTACATTTGCACCATGGCCAGGCCCTCGTCCAACTGCTGGCGCGTTAACCATTTACGATTGATAAGAAGGGCCTTCAATTGCTGCAGAATGGCCATGCCGTAAGCCGTTAAGCCGATTTTGAAAAAAGCCAGGATTAGTTCTGCTAAAGAAAGCCCGGAGAATTGTTCGCTATCGTTTTTCGTTTCCATGACATCAATTTACGAAATTTTGTTTTCGGATACGAGCACAATATCGTTTTCCTTAAATACAGTCCTTACTTTTTCGAGGTAGGACCTTACATCGCCGTATTCGGTAGAAACCAATCGAAAGCGGCAATACGAGGGTGCCTTCTCGTTCCAGCAACTTTTTAAGCTGGGTGTCTCGATGTGGATGTAAAGCAAGTCGCAAGGATCATCCTTTAACACATCATACAATTTGGGAATAAGCCGACGTTCACCGAAGTGTCCCGTTGCTTCGATTTCAATAGCCGTGGTCACGGCATTTAAAATCGATTCCGCTTTAGCCCGTGCCTCTTCGTAAGCTTTTTTCGTCTTTTTCTGCCGGGCGGCCTGACGCACTACCTTTAGAATTTTGTACTCTTTTTCCAGTTTCTGTACGAATTCTCTGGGCGGAAAGGCGATGGCTTCCGTGGGGCAAATGGTGGCACAGGTCGTGCAGCCTACCAAACAATTGTAGGGTCGTTCCACAATTGCTTTTCGTCGGGTATCGTCATACTCGAAAACCTCCCGACCGCAACTTACGTAACACAATTCGCATCCGATGCATTTTTCTTCGGTGATTTTTGGATACCAAGCGATTTCCGTTCTCGGAATTCCGTGCCACCGGGTTTTGCTTAAGTCTTTGGCCATGGTACATCTCCTTTAATTTTGATGAATCGGAATTTTTTAAAATGACATTTTTTGCCGGTTTTAGTTGTATGGTCTCTTTTGCTAAGCGCCGTTTAATGTGGCGCAGAGAACACATTTCAGTTGTTTGCCTTTTAAGAATTTTTATCCGGCTCCTGTCTGTTTTTCGGTTTCACGACTAAAACCGGCACGTGACCGTGGGCTAAGACCCGGCCAGTGGTGCTCCCGAATAATTTTTCAATAAAACCATGCTCACCGTGCGAACCCATGACAATGAGTGAAACCCGAAGCTCGTCCGCTTCTTCAAATTTTTGGGCCGGTTTTAAGCCGGGGAAAATGGCCCTGTCACGGGCAATGGTTTTGTAAAGGAACGTCCCCTCGGCAATGAAACGCCGACTAAAATTGTAGGCCGTACTCCAGGAAAAAAGAGCCGCGTCTCCCAAATTGGTGCCTTTTTTGTTTTTGCCGCGCTCAATAAAAAAAGCCGACCAACGCATATCCCATTTAGCGAATTCCCATTCGGGCATAAGGGCCAAACCGGCATCAAAACTACCCGTACCTAAAGGCATTTCCGTGCGTGACAGATGCCCGTCATCGGCAAGGCCCGTTGGCGACTTGCTAAACAACAAACCAGAGAGTAAAAAGCGATGAGCCTTGTTGACATAGAATTTGTAAAGCAAGGCGCCGATTACATCACCAAGTCCATCGCTTTTTTTGGTAATTTTGGGCGTGGTAAAACGTTTGTGAACATAAGGCACATTGACAATGGCCGTCAGTCGGTTTAAGAGACCGTAGCGTATTTTTAAAATATAGGAATCGGAAGTAAAGGAGGTACCACCCGGTAGTGCGGTCATGGTTGCGCTGCGGGGATTGAACATACGCGTAACATGGGGGAAGACGGCATATCCGCGGAATACCCAGTGTCCCTGCGGCAAGGTTTTGGCCGGAATGCCATACAGGGGTGGGCGCGGTGTTAATGTTTGCGCCCGTAAAGTTGATAGGCAAACCGAGAGAATGACGAGAATTGCCACTAAAAATTTTCGTGTAAAATTCATGATAAACCCTCCATATATGTTAATATGCGCAAAATAGCATATAAAATACAAATAAAAATCGCATTGTCAATAGCTCGCTGCACTTTTTTCTGTTTTTTTTTCTGTTGAAAGGGAAATCGCTACTAACAGAAAAAATGGACAAGTAACTTCGTCCTGCATTCCTTCCCCTATGAGGGGAAGGTGACTTTGACGTAAGCGTCGAAGGAGGAAAGGGTGCAAAAGGGAAATAGGGGTTGGGTTGATTGGTTGAATGGAAAATGGTTAAATGGGCAAGCCACCAGCAGAATAATTCCTGAATTTTTTCTGGATGCCGTCACACGAGTGCCGAGAGATCCACCCCAAGTCGGAAAGACTCAAAATATCGGTAGAATTGTTACAAGCTGAATTACCACGAGCTGAATTGCCACGAGCTTCAGCTCGTGGACAAAAGAGTCGCCACAAAAATATTGGGGATTTATCCCCAGCAATTCCTGCGGCTGTTGCTAACCGGTTGCCGAGTGGGTCCTGTCATGGGCGATGAGCGTATCAGGGCAACGGCGGCCACGGTTCTCTCGATACGCCCCGCCTGCGGCGGGGCACTCGAGAACCGATTGGTGACGCGATTACCAACGCACCATTTGCTCAATGTAATTTCCTGATCCAACTATTCATCTTCTACGAAGATGAATTTTTAGTGAGGTGCATATTGATGCTACAATAATGGAACATCTGCGATGTTCCGGATTTTTGCCCGACCTAAAAGTAGTCAAGAATCGAAATGTGACGAAAAAAATCGGAGAGTTGGTAAAATTCATTTTAAAAAATTTTAAATTCTTTTGTCTCACTAAAAAAACAATCGAAAATATTTTTCAACAAGCAAAATCGTTGATCGCCGTAGGCGATTCATTATTGTAGCTAAGGCATCAGTCCAAAACAAAATTGAATCGTTGTAAAAGATCCATATTTCGTCCCAAGCGATAAATAGCTTTTGAGTAAAATAAAAACCGTTTCGGAGATCACAATTGCTTAGTTTTGTTCTGTATTGTCGGGGATAAATCCCCGCTTTGGGTTTGGAACTTTTTAGCCCACGAGCTAAAGCTCGTGGCAATTCAACCTCTATGCGCCTTTCTGGAATTTCATTATGGGTAAATGGTAATGGAGTATGCGGGTAAACAGGCCGTGGGCTAAGAAAACCCTGCTCCGCTGAGCGGGATGTCGGACAATCACAGTCGACTGAAATGGCGGGCAAACGTTTACACTTTCCTCACAATATTGTCGAACGGCCCAGATTAACTGAAGTCATCGGAAATGTGGTTCTGGTTGAATGGTTGAATCGTTGAAT
>CAZHIZ010000024.1:0-7051 GCA_964532875.1 uncultured Caldithrix sp.
TTTTGTTGGGCCCTAAATTTTAAATCCGCAATTTGAGGGACACTGCCCTCACTTTGTCTTTTGTCTTTCTTCCCTCTCCCCCGCAGTATTTGATGCCAAAGTTCAATCTTTACCCGTGTACCACTTTTGAATGCGTGCGGAACGCAAACGGAAAATGATAAAAACATTGTACAGAATAACCAGTCCCATGATAAACAGCAAACGGATGTACGGCATGTCCATGGCCATACGGAAATTTACGAAATAAATGGTAATGCGTATCCATTCGATAACAGCCAATGCCGTCAAAAGCTGCCACATTAAAGGAATCCATGGTTTGCGAATAAACAGTGTAAAATTGACCAGAATAACAACAACGGCCGGCCACAAACCGTGGAATCGTAACACATGGGCGGCAAACAACAAATCGGCAAAAACAAACGGTAACAGTCGTAAGACCATTTTTATTTCCTCCTGATCCTGAATTCAAAAGTATGAATGTTAATATAATCCTTTTGATTCGTATCGGCAATTTTTAAACGGCGTAGTTTAATGTAAATCCAATCAAAAATACCCGTTAAAGTAATAATCACAAACAGGAAGGCACCTAAGGGCGGAATGAGAATGTACAATCCACCGATGACATCCTGAAAAATACGTCCGTTGTGCAATTCAAACATGTAATTCCACAAACTCAATGTGTAGCTTCGGTTCATCAAGCGCGGGACGGGAAAATGAGCAGGCGGTTTTTTCGAATCCAAAGCGAGCAGGCCCTGGCGATGCGTGGTAATAAAGGCCTTTCCCGTGGGTAAGCGAAAATAACCGGTAACCATCCATTTGCCGGGACGGATATTGGAATAAGCGGTTACGACTTTACCGGTGAGCAAATCGACGGACTGGTTACGGTCCGGGTCTAAATCGTACAAACCGTTGAAGGACCCAATACGGTACATGCCGCCGATGCTTTCAAAATAAGTGGGTCCCATGACAAACATGGGAACATGATAGTGCACTTTTTTAAAAGGCTGCGAAAAATCCGCTTTCCCTTGCCAAAGGCCGTCCGCGGCTGCGATTAAAATGCGCTGACGTCGGGCATCAAACAGCGCATTTTGAATTTTTTCATGCCAGGGATTTGGACAAAGTTTCCCCGGATAGTAACGGCTTGGAATGGTTCCGTCGGCAATCACGGCTAAAAAAGGCGGACGCATAAAAAAGGCTGTGCCGCCCAGAATGAAGAAGAAAAGGGCCACATAAATACCGATTTTCAGATGATATTGAATAAGCCCTCTTAAAAAATTGATTTTAGAGCGTCCGATGGCCTGCACCGTTTTTTGTCTTTTACTCCGCCGCCGCCAACGCCAGGGATTAAACCAAATGTAAAACCCGCTAAAACTCATGAAGAACAAAAGCAGTCCCACGAAATCCACAAGCAGCCGGCCGGGCAGGCCCCACACATTTCCGTCATGCAAATCAAAAAAGAGTTTGACCAGGGTTACCCGATTTTGCTCGCCCTCCCTTTTTAATTGCACCGGTTCAAAGTCCCATTTTTTCACGGGAAAAGCCGTCTGATAAACATGGGATTCGGTAAATACCAAAAGCTTGGGTGGCGCGTAAATGATTTTTTTAACGGCTTCGTGCTCAAACGGCAAGGCTATTTTTTGCCAATGCTCATCCGAAAGATAGGCACGATACAACCCGCCGTCCGTAGCCGCCAATAAAAAGGGTTTTCCTTTTTCCCACAAAAACAAATGATTGGTCTTCAAATAGTACAACGATCGCGCTAAACCGTTTTGCATGGGGACAAAAGACCGTCCGCCGTCACTACTTTTCCAAACACCTTTTTTGCCGTATGCATACAAAACGTGCGGTTGTTGGTGCGTGTAAACAAGGCCGATTAAACTGCTGCGATTCCAATTTTTAATTTTGTAGGCAGGCGGAATAAGCCAACGGGGCACGGAGAGATTGGCAACCACCCGTGGATGATTGAGCACAATACCCGAGAGACTCATCCACATTAAAAAAAGAATCAGGAACAAACCGATGTATTTATGAAGCCAACGGCTTTTACGATACAAAACTTTAAACACGGTATTTCATCCGCATGTAACACTACGATTAAACTTGACTAATGTCTCGATTTACCAAATCCGCTAAGGATGTGGCATACAACATCTTTTTTATCGCTTCTCTTTGATGTACCCACAAATGGTGCATGGCACAGGGATGCTCATCCGAACATTGAGGGAAGCCCAAAATACACCGTTCGTAATCTTGCAATCCCTCGACCGCATCCACAATTTGGTACAGATAGATATCCGACAGCCGTTGCGGGTCAACTTTAAAACCGCCGTATTTACCCTGTGCAACCTGAACCAATCCCCGCTGGGCCAATTGATTCATCAGGCGACCCAAATATTTGTAAGGAATGTTCAGAGTCCTGTTCAATGCGCTTACCGGATAACGCACGCCGGCGTTTTCCGCCAAAAACGCCATAACCCGAATAGCATATTCCGTTGTTTTTCGAAAATGCATATTTAAATACCACCTTTCGGTGGAATATAATATTTTAAAGGTATGAATTCAATTAAAAAAACAAAGCAAATTTCAAATTAAATGTAGAATTATGAGGGCGGTAAAAGGACAAAAAAAATGGCCCGAACCGTGAGCAGCCGAGCCATTATTCGAAAAATTGACTAAAAAAACGAACTATTGCGTAACATCATCTAATGCGGATTTGATTTTTTCCGCAGTTTCCCGATAGAAATAGTTACAATTCCCTTTTTTAACATCCGGCGATAAATTTAGCTTTTCAATAACCAATTTGATTTTCTTAGCCGGTACGCCGAATTCTTTGGCCATCTTGCCGGCAGTCAACAATTCTTGCTTTTCCATGATTTTTCCTCCGTTCGTTTGGTATTTCTTAAAATCATTGTGCTAATAACGAATACGATAATATTTTTTATTCCCACTGTTTTGGAAATCTCAAACATCCGGTTGCTCGGAACAGTTGCCTTTTGCGGGAATAAATCGATATTCATCTGCCTTTTATTTTATATTTCGCGAAAGACTGCACCCCTTTCTTTTGAAATAAATTTTAACCCTATCGGGTCTTCTGAAAATCCAAGAAAAAAGAAAAGGAAATTTGACTTTAGAAAACGCAGGGGGATATATTAAGAATAAAAATTGTTTAACCGGGTTCCTAAAAACGAACGCTGCCAATAAAACGGGCGCTGATGGTAACCGTTGCGTTTTACAGCGGCTCGTTTGTCGGAACAAAAAAAGGACGTTCCACTTTAGCTGCGCTAAGACGAAAGGTAAAGATATGCTCAAAATCTCCGTTTCCGTTTTAATCGCCTTTGTGTTAACGGCTTGCTACATGCCGCAAAAGGCCCCCAAAAAAACAAATCCTTTGCCTCGCGGCGACGGTCAATACGATTCCGAATTTCCGTCGGCTCCCACTTCGCCCTATTTGGATAAAATCGTTCAATCCGTTAAGATGATTTCCATCCTAACCTTCTACAAAGGCTACGAATTTTTATTGAAAGACAGCATTACCATGGCCCAGGTGCGTGATGGTTCTTTTAGGCATAAGGCTTATCGCCAATCCATTTACGAGCGTCCTGCCGCCGGTACCGCCACGGCCATTTTGCAATCCGATAAGGACCTTTTGTTTTTAACCTGTGCCCATGTGGTTTTGCACAAAGATACATCGATCATCTATTACGCCTCCAAAAATAATTCGAAACGTTCTTCCAAATACATTTACTCCGTCTCCCTAAAAATGCGGGAAATCAGCACCCTTATTTCCACTCCCAGAGCAAGCCAACCCAAACTTATTGCCGCGAATAAGGATAAAGATTTGGCTTTAATAAGCGTCACTCTGGTCAAAAGGCTGGTTTTACCGCTGCCGGTTTTTAAATTTCCTTTTGGCAAATCGTCCGAGCTCCATTGGGGTACTTTTGTTTATTTAATCGGTTACCCCAACGGGAAACTCCTTATTACGCCAACAGTCGTCAGCAATCCGAATCGGGACAGCAGCCACGATTTTTTATTGAACGCCATGCTGGCGCGCGGCATTAGCGGGGGACTTGTTCTGGCTTTGCGAGACGGTCCTCCGCATTTTGAACTGGTAGGAATAGCCAATGCATTGAATGCACAAGTACAATATTATCTGAAACCGGAATTCAAGGAAAAAGATACGTTTGTCGATATGGAACAACCGTACAAGGGACGCATTTATCTGGGGCAACGTTTAACGAGCAATGCCAATATTGTCTTCTCTATTTCCGCCGAAAGCATTGTGGATTTCATTCGCCGAAACATCCCCAAAATTAAGGACGAAGGATTTCGGGTGCCTTCCCATTTTCCGCTTCAAAGGAATTGAATCGAGCGTAGCGCACGTTTTTATCCACAGCAGGATGATCTTTACCCAGCTCACGTAAAACGCGCATTAATACTCCTGAAAGCTGATACAGAAGCGGACTTAAAGGAAGACCTGCGGCCTTTAAGGCCCTAGCCGTCCAAACGTTACAGGTAGAGGGAAATACGTAAGTCCCGTTACTCTTTAAAAAATAGCTATCACCGTACAACCCCCTTCCCAGTACCACATAAGGACGACTTGAATCGCCCACAAAGAAAGAACTTACGAAACGCAATAAGGACAAATAATTTTGACGCGAAAGATAAATTTTTTGCAGCGATCCGGAGCGGTAGAGATGATTCAAGGGCATGCTAAAGCCCATGATGTGCAAAACGCTGTGTGTGGGCCAAGCAAAGGCTCGCAGGGCTAAATACCAATTTTTAGCCGGTTCACGATTCCGGTAATAGCGATTATCGCCCCAGCTAATTTCCAACCAGTGGCGTTTAGGCCACAAGGCAAAATATTTTTTAAACGGGCCGGGTATTTGTCGCCCATTCAATACCAGCCCCGTATGCCAGCCGTAACTGAACACATAAACGACGTAGGTCCCTTCCAGTGGGTTTTTGCGTTGTAAACGGTACACGTCCCAGCTTAAGGCTAAAAGGTACAAAGCCAATGCAAGCAAAAAAATGAGTCCCCAAGAATAATAACGGCGTTTCATTTCGAATCATCCAAATAAAAAATGGCAGCAGATTCGGCGTTGATCGTTAATGGTAAAGGATTAATCGTGTACTTGTTGTTGGTACAGTTACGATTTAAGAGGAACTGGTTCCCATATTTTATGGGGCCCATTCTCCCGCAAGTGCGGGCTGCGACCTTCGTCAGCCCAGTTCCAAGTTCCCAGTAACTGGTTCTATCTCTGAAATCGAAGGTAGCCAAAATCCGATTTAAAAATCCGGCATTCGACGAATCGCAGATTCGGCATTCGACGAATTTTAAACCCGAATATTAAGGAACCACTCACCTATTCAATCAATTTCCATTCAACCGAATCCCTAACTTCCCTGTAATCTTTTATCTTTAACTTATCGTTTACCATACAAAGCAAATCTATTGCAAAACGCGGCCTTTTACAATATTAATTTATACTACGGCTCAATCTCACTTTTTCACCTTTCCCATGGTAGCATCTGCAAAAAGAAAAAAATCATGAAATCCTGACCGTAGTTGCTTTTGAAAATGGAGCTTTTTATATTGGTTTTGGCATTGTATTTTTGTAACTCTTTGGAAAAATACATCAATGAAAAAACAAGAGTCAACGGAAAATACAACTTCCGATGAAATAGCGCGCTTAAAAGCGCAACTTGAACAAAAAGAACAACTATTGGCCCGGGCTTTAGACGAAAACGAACGCTATCTTCGCCTTTTGGAAACCGCGGCCGATTGGATTTACTGGATTAGCCCCGAAGGAACCTTCAAATACATTTCTCCGGCCTGTAAAACCATAACAGGTTATGATGTCCGTGAATTCATGGAGAATCCGGAACTTTTTTCGCAAATCATCCATCCAGACGATCGTGACCGCGTGCAAAAAAAATTATTAAAAGAGTTGCAATTACAGGATTCCTGTACGGATGAATATCGCATCATCACCAAAACCGGAGAAACACGTTGGATCTGGCATCAATGCAATCCCGTTTTCGATCGTGACCATCGAATGCTCGGACGAAGAGCCAGCAATCGCGATATTACCCCACTCCTATCGGCCCAGCAGGAATTAAAAGAGAGTCGGGAACTTCTCGGCATGGTATTCGACGGAATGCCCGATCCCATTCACATGATTAACGACAAATTTGAGATCGAATTAAGCAATAGAACTTTATTGGATTTAAAAGGACTCCATTTGGACGCCATCCGCGGGAAACACTGTTACGAAATGTACCAGGGGCGGGAGTCGAAGTGCGAACCGTGTGCTGCCGACGAGGCCTTTAAAACGGGTCAAACGGCCCAGCTTATTAAAACGCTGCCTTTGCCCAATGGGAAGCAAAAATATTTTGAAGTATTCGCCTACCCCGTGAAAGACGCTTCAGGCAGAGTGACTCATGTAATCGAACTAACCCGCGATATTTCCGCGCAAAAAGAATTGGAAGATGAACTGCGCCGCAGCCGTGATCAATATGAACAATTGGCCAGCACTATGCCTTTAGGAGTTTTAAGCTGCGATCCAAAAGGCAACCTGACCTTTGCCAACGAAGCCATGCTTAAAATTTTAGGCTCGCCTTCATTGGAAAAAACCCTGCAATTCAATGTTCTCGAATTCCCGCTTCTCGAACGCTTTGGCATTAGCGAAAAAATCAAAAAAACGTTGCAGAGCGGCGAGCGTTTCGTTTTTCAAACGGAATATGTGAGCCAATGGGGTAAACAATCGGTTTTACGCATTCATATCGATCCTCTGCGCAAAGCGGACGGAAACATTGAAGGTGCTTTGGGGTTGGTGGAAGATGTTACCGAATATACGCGTTTGCAACATGCTTTAGCCAAAAGTGAACAGAAATTTCACGATATTTTCGAATTTTCACCTAATGGGATTGTCTTAATCAATCCAGATTTCAAAATTGTCGATGCCAATCAAAAGATAAAAGAAATAACCGGATATGAGAAAGAAGAGCTTTTAGGAAAATACATCTGGGATGTGGCCGTTCGTTTAGTTCC
>CAZHIZ010000024.1:7151-32965 GCA_964532875.1 uncultured Caldithrix sp.
CATCCGGTATTTACAGGAATCGGCTTTTCAAATTAAGATCAATGGCGATTCTTTCCTGGTTAACATTAAAAGCGATATTACCGAAAGGTACTTAGCCCAACAGGCCGTGCTGGAAAGTGAAAAACGGTTTAAAGAAATGTACCGCCTGTTCCGTTTAATAGCCGATAACGATCCCGATATGCTATGGGCGAAAGATTTGCAAGGACGATTCATTTTCACCAATAAGGCGATTTGCGAACGCCTGTTAGGGGCTAAAGATGTAAACGAACCCATTGGTAAAGACGATCTGTTCTTTGCAAAACGTTTACGAAATTTGCATCCGGAAAATCCGGAATGGCACAATTTTGGCGAGGCCTGTTTGGATTCCGACAAAATAACTTTGCAGGCGCAAAAACCCATGCGTTTTGAAGAGTACGGAAATGTAATGGGCAAATTTATGTTTCTTGATGTTCATAAAGCCCCATTGCGGGATGAAAACGGGAAGATCATCGGTACCGTGGGCAGCGCCCGTGATATTACGGAAGAAAAAGCGATCGAAAAAGAAAAAGAACGGATGCAGAACGAACTCAAACGTTTGGCAACCGTCATCGAGCAGGCCGATGTGGCCATCATCATTACCGATACCGAAGGTACTATGCAATATGTCAACCACGCCTTTGAATGGGACACGGGCTATTCCAAAGAGGAGGCTATTGGAAAGAATCCGAAAATTTTGAAAAGCGGTGAACATCCGCCCGAATTTTTCAAAGACTTATGGGATACCATTACGGCCGGCAAAACGTGGCACAAAACCATTATCAACCGTAAAAAGGATGGCACCCTTTATCATGAAGATGCCATTATCTTCCCCATTTTCAACTCAAAGGGTAAAATCAGCAACTATGCGGCCATTTTACGGGACATTAGCAAAGAATTGGAATTGGAAAAGCAAGTCCGACACATGCAAAAGATGGAATCCATCGGTATATTGACTGGCGGCATTGCCCACGATTTCAACAATCTTCTCACGGTCATTAACGGCTACACGGAATTGGGCATTACGAAATACGGCAATGATGCCAAAATTCGTTCGATTTTAACGGCCATTCAGGCCGCTGGTAAGCGAGCAGCCGATTTAACTTCACAGCTTCTGGCCTTTAGCCGCAAGCAGATTATCTCACCGAAAATCATTGATATTAACGAAACGATTTTGAAGCTGGAAAAAATGCTCAAACGGATTATCGAAGAGCATATCCAATTGGAACTATTTTTGGCACCGGGTTTACCTAATATTAAAGCAGATCCGGTGCAAATCGAGCAGATACTGATGAATTTGGTAGTTAATGCTCGGGATGCGATTCATGCTTTACCGCCCGATTCGCCTAACGACAAGCGCATCCAAATCGAAACCGAACAGGTTACGTTGGATGACGGATATGTGGCCAAACACAAAGGGGCCAAAGCAGGAGACTACATTTGCCTTGCCGTAAGCGATAGCGGCATCGGCATGGACGAATCGGTTGTAAACAAAATATTCGATCCCTTTTTCACCACGAAAGAAGTGGGCAAAGGAACAGGCCTGGGACTTTCCACGGTTTACGGCATCGTTAAACAAAATAACGGCAATGTCTATGTTTACAGCGAACCGGGCAAAGGCACAACCATCAAAATTTACTGGCCCATTTGTCATGAAGAGCAAAAAAGCGAGAAAGAGACGACCGGAACCGATTTGACTGCATTTAAGGGGCAGGAAACCGTTTTGCTAGTCGAAGACGATCCCTTTGTGCGCGAAGTAGGAAAAGAAGCATTAGAAGAATTTGGATACCAGGTACTTACAGCCGCTTCGGGTCCGGAGGCACTTACTTTGATTCAAAAGCAACGGCTCGAACCGCAATTATTGATTACCGACCTCATTATGCCATCCATGAGTGGTAAAGAATTGGCTCAACGTATGCGACAAATCATTCCAAACATAAAAATCATTTACGCATCCGGTTATACCGAAAATTTGATTGTTAAAAACGGGGTACTGGAAGAAGGAATCCATTTCGTTCAAAAACCTTACCAGATCGCGCATTTCTTGCGTTTAGTACGCATGGTATTGGACGAGGATTAATAAATATTATTTCTGCAAATCGTTTTTTCCCCTGAAGGTCACTTGATGACTTTCAGGCTAACAGGCAATTAAACACGGTACATTTATTTCGATTAAAAATAAATGTTTTTGCAATATTATTACTTATTTCGTTATCTTTGTAACAATAATATTAAACGCATTATTCGATAATACTATGATCCATCTAAAAAAGCGATTTAAAATAAATAAGCATTCCGAACAGCTCATTCAAGAAGTTCGAAGCGTTTTGGATGAGTCCGGCAATGAATTGGAGCGTCAGGTTTTCGACGGACAGGGGCGTTTGTTATTACAAACTTCTTTTTCGTATCATCCGGCAGGCCTACGCTTAGGCACACTTGTACTGGATGGCAATGGTACCCGGCGTAGCTCCGTTTCGCTGGAATACGACGGGCAACAGCACCTGATCAAACGTTCTTTTTTTGATGCCCAAAAACAGCTTGCTGCTTATCATGTTTGGATTTACGACCGGGAATCCGGGCTTTTAACGGAATTCACCAAATTCGGCAGGGACGGGCAGGTACGCTTTCGGAGAAAGTTCGTTTATGACGAGCAAGGTCGGCTAATCAGGGAAGAACATTATGCGCAACAAGAACGGCTTTCGATTGTAAAAGTTAAAAGTTATGACCAAAAAGGTCTTGAAATCAGAGAGCTTGTTTTTGAACGGGGCGAGAAGTTGGTCGCCCAAAAATTCGTTCTTTATAATACGTACGATCTGCCCATTGAAATAAGTTGGTATGATGCGGCTGAACGGCTTCAACGGCTGGAAAGCTTTGATTATGCATCGGACGGTACTCTATTAAATGAAATTATTCTGGACTTTCACGGTAACCGTTCTTTTTTTAGAAATTATGACGAAAAAGGGAATATTAAACTGGTTCAAACACAGCGCAACGGTCGATTGGTGAGCGAAGAAACGTTTATGTACGACCTTTCCGCGCGGCTAATTTTACGGGCCAAATATGCAATTGCAGGGAACCATCGAAAGCTAACCGAGAAAGAACAGCATTTCTATCAACCGTAGGCTTCAGGTAATTATCCCATGCGGCAAGGTGGTTAAGACGACTCTTCCCTATCGACCGTTCAGGCCGCTCTTTTTTGTTTAACGGAAGGAGGATCCGATGTACTTAAAAAGGTGTGTTTCACTGTTATTCTATTTTAGTTTAGCTTTAATCCTTTTTGCATTGCCTTCGTGCAACACCAAAACCGTGATGGTTAGCGTTTTGCGACCGGCCGAAATTAATTTAAAAAACTACCCAAAAATCGCTCTGGGCGATTTCGTCAATAAATACGGTCGCATCGATCAGCATGCCCTGGATATGCGGGATGCACTTACCCAACAACTAATCGACAGCAAACGGTTTGAGGTAGTCGATCGTCAAACGCTGGGTAAAATCCTTCAGGAACAACGATTGGCCGCTTCCGGATTAATTGACGAGAAATCGGCCCCGGCTTTAGGCAAATTATTAGGTGCTTCCGCCCTTATCTTCGGAAGAATTACGACCGATCGTTATCATCAGGAATTGGTTCATTCGCCGCCGTACAAAGACAAGAAGGGCATATCACACCAACGGCACTCCTGGCATGGTAGCTACGAATTGGCCGTCAACATTAAAATCGTTGACGTGCAGACCGGGAAAATTCTCGCGGTAAAAACGTTAACGGCCAAGGAAAACGCCAAAACAACCGCTGTGGACAAAGCTCCCCGTAAAATTGACCCGAATCCGCTTTACGAAAAATGTTTGGCGAAAATCGCCTCCCAATTCCGGCACATCATCGCTCCCTATCGCGTAAAAGTCAAAGCCCAATTCTTAGTGGATGACAAAGTCCCCGAAACTAAAAAAGCGGTGGCCCTTTTTAAAGCCGGGGAATGGCAAAGCGGCGAGGCCTTGTTAAAAAAGGCCACTTCCCGGCCTATGTTGAAGCCCGAGATTCGCGCCAAAATTTTTTACGATTTGGGAATTGCTCAAATGTATTTGGGAGAACACGATGCGGCTATTGCCAATATTCGTCACGCCATTCAGTTGGCCCCCGATGAAAGCCGCTATCAAAAAGCACTGCGTACAGCCAGAGAAGAAAAAGCGCGAGCGGAAAAGCTGAACCAGCAATTATGAAATCGTTTTATTTCCACTTGATTTAAAACTAAAAACGGGGATTCCCCATAAATGGAAATCCCCGTTTTTTATTAAATCCAATACTTATTTTTTCTTGGGCATGGGCATGTTCGGAACGGGTGCTCTAAAACGCGGGCCCTTTAAGGTCGCTTTCAGTTTGTTTAACGAATCGGCCACTTGTGCAATGAGCGGTTCGTTGTAAACAACATCATATTTATTGCGCAGTTTAGCCACCAACGCTTTTTTAAGAGCATTCGCTTTTTCGGACATGAGTTGGTTTGTTACGTAATTTTTGACCCGCTCGAAAGGTTGATTTTTCCATTGGGCCTTGTGCTGCTCATAATAACTTTTAACTTCGTCGTCATTCACTTTAACCTGCGAATAAACCAAACGTTGCAATGCTTCGCGTTTTAACAGATTCAGACGAAAACGCTGATACAACTGTTTAAATTGCGCGCTGTCCTGCAAGCCTTTTTGTAAACCGTCCTGATACATTAAAAAAGGCACGGCCATGGCCTTAATATGGTTTTCGATTTCATCGTCCTGACGTAGGGGAACACGGTTACCGAAGTTGGATTTATTGTAAATGGAAACGAACTGCCCCAACGTTAATTTTCCGCCGTCGTAAGTTACCAGAGCCTTATTCCACATATCATGCGGAATTTTACTTTCATCAATTTTACCAATGCGTTCGATGGGAACGAAAGCTTTACGTAAAACGGGAAAAAGCTCTTTGTGTACCTGAAAATGGTAGCGGATGAACAAACTATCGATGTAGTTATTGCGATGTTCGTTTTCTTTGGCCCGCTTCACTTTTTGGATTAATCCGGCTTTTTCTTCCTTAAAAGATTTCAAGTGCATTTTGGGGGTCTTCAGGACTTTAATAATGTAATACCAACCGGCGGTGTACACGGGTTTGGAAACCTGTCCGGCTTTCATGCGGAACATGACCTTTTCCAAATCTTTTGGCAATAAACCGGGATACAGCGTTCCGCGAACCTGGCCCCCATTTCGGAAGGTCTGGATGTCCAACGAGTGTTTGCGTGCCATGGTAGCGAAATCCGCCCCGTGACGAATGGCCCGATAAATGGAGTCGGCCTGATGCTTGGAACTCAGGCGAATGTAAGCAATTTGCACACCATGATCGCTCCGTTTGTAAAGGTCTCTGGCCTCCTGATCGGTTGCCGTCACCGGGGCAGACATTACCCGGGCATACAACGGACCGCTCATGCCGGTCATTGCACTCACTTTCAGATTTTCCAATTCACTTTGAAACGTACTGTCCTTTTCCAATCCCTGAGCCAGCGCTTCGTTAATCAGTAAAAAATCGCCGACAAAATTTTTATCGATGAATTTTTTAACTTCTTCTTTGGTGATCTTAGGCGCACTTCTAAATTCCTTACTCCGCTGAAAATTATTAATGAATACGGCCTTATCCAGGGTAATTCCGTTGACATCAACCAAATCCGTTTTCGGATTTTTGACCTGCTTTTTCTGACAACTGCCAATGATCAAAAGCATTAAAATCGATAGGCTTAATAAATACTTCATTACGTCTCCTTAATAAGATTACAAATTTTTAATATACGGATTTCAAAAGAAGAAACCTATTTTTTCTCGCAGATAGCTATTTGTGAGCGGTGAGGGGAAATTAGAACCCGATAAATTTTTTTCTGCTACTTGGGGCAAGATATTTTTTAGTGTCCATTGTAATTTTAATATTTTTATCATGTTATGATGGAATTTTTTAATGTAAACTTTTTAGTTCCTGTTTTGCCAGGTTAGGAATTCGTCCGGCGGGGGCCGAACCATTCTCCTTTTCCGTTAACCCTTGCACTTAACGGATGAGAGCTAAGCAGTTCCGCGTATTCGATTAACGAACCCAAAATCCCTTTCCGGGTTTGGGTCTGTTCGGTTCAGATCGGACAATTTGAATTTGCCGCAAATCGGCTGTTAATCCTGTGTGAATATTTCAAATAAGCGGTGGCCTTGCTTTCTTATTTTATCCAAAAGTTCGTTATTGCTTTGCAGGCGCTTGCGTGCTTCTTGCAGGACATCCTGCCCCGCCTGAAAAACAGCAGTCGGTGTTGTTTCCAATAAGCCGTAAAGATAATGGCCCCAAAAATTCTCTTCCGTTAGCGGTGTGGGAGGCACGTAATCCCACAAAACGAAATCGGCACGATCGCCCGGCTGTAAGCGGGTAAAATCCGGAAAATATTGACGGACAAAGCGCAGTTGGTCCTTGTGAATTTTTTGCATCCAGCGGAACGTTTCTTCGAATGAGGCCCCCTGATGGCGACGTAAGAGGAAAAGCTGTTTGAGCGATTTCCCCACATTGGCGTGCATGCCATCGGTGCCAAGCAAAACGGGAACGGTTTCCGGAACAGCAGCGAAATCAGGCAATCCGACGGCATTGTTTAAATTGGAATCCGGATTGTACACGACAGCGGCACCGGATTCCTGAATAATGCGATAATCTTGCGGAAGTAAATGAACGCCGTGAACCAACAAGGAGCGTTCGTTGAGCAAACCGAATTGGCGCAAACGGTCAGCAATAGATTTTCCGTACTTTTGGCGGTTAATCCGTACATCGGCGGCATCTTCCGCAACGTGGATATGAATACCGATTTTCAGGCCTTCAATTTTTTCGGCGATGTATTTTAGGGTTTCATCGGATAAGGTGAACAAGGCATGCAAGCCCATCATGCCTTTTACATCGGCGTTATTGTCCCGAGTGGTAAAAATCAGATTTTCTTCGACGGATTGACGAGCGATTTGAGCTCCATTTCGATCGGAGACTTCAAAGGCTAACACCGAACGAATTTTAAAGTCTTGCAAAACATCGGCTATCGTCTGTAAGCTGCCTGTAACAGACTTAGGTGAAGCATGGTGATCAAACAAATAGGTTACCCCGTGTGTTAAGCTCTCAAGGGCGGCCATTTGTGCGCTGGCACGAACCATGGGTAAATCCAAACAGCGATCCAGCTTCCACCACAAGCTATTCAAAATTTCCACAAAATTGTTCATGGGGCCGATAATGGGTAAGCCTTTGGCCAATCTGGAATAAATGTGTTCGTGAAAATTAACCTGAGGCAAAGTTAACATACGGCCTTGCGCATCAATCTCTTTCGAATCGTCAGGGGATTGCGGTTTTAACGGGGCAAACGAACGGGAAGAGCGGGGCAAAACGGCTTTTATTTTTCCTGCGTCGAATTCAATATCGCCAAAGACCGGCTGGACTTCATCGTTTTCGTTGATCTGACAAATGTAAGCGTTTCGAATGATTTGTCGCATGGTAAGCTCCTTTAAGCACATCCACAAAACTGCGGTTTCGTTTTTTTAGCAATAATTAATCCCGGAGCGATTCCGGATAGCCCACCGGCTTTTCAGCGGTTACGAACCGCCCCAATGGACTCAGTTCCTGAAAATCTTTGGCACTATCGACCACCAAACGGCCATGCAAAAAGGTTTTAACGACTTTTGCCGAAAATGTTACCCCTTCAAAAGGCGTGTACTTACCTTTGCTGTGCATCTGTTCGGCTTTAACCGCCCATTTTTGCCAGAGATCGATCAATGCAAAATCGGCATCCTTATTTTTTTGTAAGCTACCTTTTTGTTGCAGATTAAAATAGTCGGCCGGCGCGGAAGCAAGTATTTCCACACTCCGTTTTAGGGTCATTCTTTTTTTGAGGAAACCTTCGCTTAAAATAAACGGAACGCGATGTTCCACACCGGGAATTCCGCCGTAAACCTGCCAAAAATCGGAAGCGCTTTTTTCTTTTTGGGGATCGCATCCGGCATGATCCGTTGTAACAAAAGACAAGGTCCCGTCGGCCAGTCCCTGCCACAAAGCGGCACGGTCAGTTTGGAATTTAACGGGAGGAGCGGTTTTGAGAAAATTACGAATTTCAGATCGCTCAAAATCGCTTTGCGTGAAATAAAGGTAATGGGGACATGTTTCGGCGCTAACAGGAAGCCCTTGATTTTTTGCCCGGCGAATGATTTCCAAGCCCTGCGCTGAACTCAAGTGGACGATGTGAATTTTGACCCGGGTTTTCTGCGCCAGGGAGACCATGAAATCCACAGCTTTTTCTTCGGCCTTAATATCGCGTGCAGCACAATAGGCTTTCCAATCGTTACGGCCCTCTTTTTTAAGACGTTCGCGGCGTGTAATCACCAAGGATTTATCTTCGGCATGAACGGCAAGAGGCAGGTGCAGGTTTTTGGTCATTAAGGCGGCCTTTTGCATTTGCTCAGGACTTAAATCGGTAAATTCTTCCATACCGGAAATCAAATAGGCCTTAAATCCCACAACGCCGGCACGCGCCAAATCGGCCATGTTGCGTTGTAATTTCCGCGGATTGTCAAACTCCGTACCCGAGATACCTCCCCACAGAGCGTAATCGCAATAGGCACGATGTTGCAGAGCCTGTAATTTAATTTGCAAATTTTGCAAGGAAATTATCGGCGGAACGGAAGTGCAGGGCATATCGATTACGGTGGTTACCCCGCCCCAAAGGGCAGCCGAAGAAGCATGCTCGAAGTCTTCACGAAATTCAAACCCCGGTGTATCGAAATGGACATGGGCATCCACTGCGCCCGGCATTAAAAATAGAAAGCGCCCGTCCATGTCTTTTGGCCCGACAGGCCGTAAACGGGCTTCTATTTTGCGCAAAAAGCGCGCCCGCTTCGTCTCCGTTTCAATCTCTTGCCAGGGGATTGTTTCAGACAACAACGGCTCTACCTTTTGAATCCGCTCCCCGAAATGGACATTCACCAGCTGCAGCTCATTATCTTTCACGGAAACGAACACATGGTGCAATATTCGATTCGATTGTGACATGGAAATTATTCTCTTCTATTTATCTGCACGCTTTTTTCAAACGCTTCCTTTTATTCTTTTACTAATCCCACTTCCCTGTTAAATCGGCGGATCAGTTCATCCCACTGAGGCACAATGGAGAAACGTTCCTGCCAATACGTTTCATCGTACCATTGGGCATTCAATTCATCCACGGTTTTACCCTGCTGTTCAATCCAGGTAAAATATTTTAAATTGTGGATGCGTTTACGCTCGTAATAACCCAATTCTTCCATGTAATCGATGGTTTGTTTTTCAATCACTTTGTGCCAATCGATTGCCGCCTGTGTGGTTGAATACGCACCCCAGTCCCGATTCATTTCCTGCAAACGGCTACGGTACAGTTCCACCGAATCGGTAAACACGGTAAAAATCACATCATTTTCATTCATCTCGTAATATTTAGCCAGTTTAATGGATGCCAACAGATTGGCACAGGACGATATACCCAGCAAAGGCAATTTTTCGATCACTTGCGGAGCCACGCCCTGCTTTGCCAGCCAATCCTGTCCGGCCGGTTCGTTAAAAAGGCGCAGCACACGCAGAGCATCCTCATCATCAACAGCCGCCACCAAATCCAAATTTTTTACGTTGTGAATCCAAGGGACATGCTTATCGCCAATGCCTTCAATGCGATGCCCGCCAAAACCGTTCAAAAGCAATGTGGGACATTGTAACGCCTCGGCACCCAGAACCTTAATAAGCGGGAATTGGGTGCGTAAATAATCCCCGGCAGCAATAGTACCGGCCGAGCCTGTGGCGCTGACAAATCCGCTTAGACGTTGGCGTTCGCCCCGTTCCTTGTTGAAAATTTCTTGAATGGCATAGCCCGTAATTTCGTAATGCCAAATGGCATTTCCGAATTGATCAAATTGATTAAGGATCAGATATTCGTCGCTTTGCTCCTCCAACTCATGACACTTATCGTAAATTTCTTTCACATTACTTTCACAACCCGGGGTGGCATACACTTCCGCACCCTTTTCTCGCAGCCAGTCAAAGCGCTCCTGACTCATTTCTTCCGGTAAAATGGCCACGGAATGAACGGAGAGCAAAGCCGAATTAAAAACACCGCCGCGGCAATAATTTCCGGTAGAAGGCCAGACCGCCTTATGGTACTCGGGATCGAAACGTCCCGTTACCAAATAAGGTGCCAAACAACCGTAGGTTGCTCCCACCTTGTGCGCTCCTGTAGGGAAATATTTACCGACCAGACCGATGATGCGCGCCTTAACGCCACTGACTTCCGGCGGAATTTCGAAATAATTGTAATCACCTATTTTACCCGTCTCGGGATCATTTCGCCAGTTAATTCGGAAGAGGTTCAGCGGATGCACCGCTTCCATATCGATATGAGCCAGCTCTTCCTGAATTTCCTGCGGAATAGTCTCCGGATGTTTTAATTGCTCAAAAGTGGGTAAAATAATCTTATTTTCTTTACAACGTTTAATCGTTCGTTTCAGGTAATCTTCGTTGCGAACATCCCAATTCCAATCGTACATAATGCGCTCCTTGTTACGTTTTCAATTTCCAAAACGGATTTCCATACGCCGCTGCTTCGACGTATGGTGCTTCCACCTACGACTAATTTTTGTTCTCTTTAAAAGAAAGGCTTAATTTTAAAGCCTCGGTGTCCTTCAATCCGTTACCCGTGATCATGATCAAAGGCAAAAAACTTTTATTCTGAGGTAACGACTCCTCTTCCCGCCATTGCAAATAACCGGCAAACGAAGCCGCTGCGGCCGGTTCGGCCAACACCCCGAACTTACGAGCCAATAAACCTTGTGCCCGAAAAATATCCTGATCGCTAACGGCAATAGCGCGCCCACCTGTTTGCTGCACGGCCCGGGCAGCCAGGTACAAATTGCGTGGTGCTCCGGCCGAAATACTGTCGGCCGCCGTGTGCGCCGGCTGGAACTCAAAGCGGCCGCTTTGCAGAAAACGCACCAGGGCATTACTGCCCACGGCCTGCACCGCAATAAGCTGCGGCAATTCATCAATCCAGCCCAACTGTTGCAACTCGCTTAACCCTTTGTACAAACCAGAAATAATCACCCCGTCACCCACAGGCACAAAAATAATCGCAGGCAATTCCCCCCCGGTTTGAATAAACAAATCGTAAGCCACCGACTTTTTGCCCTCGATGGTTAAAGGGTTGTAAGCCGTATTGCGATTGTACCAGCGGTTACGCCGGCTCACTTGTAACGACTGATCGAAGGCCGTGTCGTAATCGCCCGCCACTTTGTGGATCGTCGCCCCATAGGCCTGAATTTGCAATAGTTTGGCCGGCGGAATGGTTTGCGGCACCCATATTTGCGCCTGCAAACCGACACGGGCACAAATCCCGGCCAGAGAAGAACCCGCATTCCCGGTAGAAGCGGCCGTGATTTCTCGAATCCCCATTTGCAACGCCTTTAAAACCACCAGAATACTGGCCCGATCCTTAAATGAAAAAGTGGGATTGCGCGTTTCGTCCATTAAAAGGAACGGGCTTCCCCGCCACTCAAAGCGAAAAAGCTGGTTAGGCGGCAAAGTTAAATTCTTCAATAAATTGGCATCTATTTTGCTCAGGTTCCGTGTGCGGGAATCAAACTGCAAGGGCCACAGTTGCGGGTAGTACCAGGGGATGCCGGGCGTGGCGGTCAGAAGGCGCTCTTTGTTCAATTCCCGTTTTAAAGATCGGTAGTCGTAAAGAATTTCCAGCACGCCTTTCAGGGGTGCATTCTTCGGCGCCGCCCCGCAGCTCGGGCACAGATAAACAAAGGCCTTTTCGATCTCATCTGCCGTGTACGTTTGCCCGCATTGCGAACATCGGTAATAATAGTGACTGTTCATCGTCGTATTCTTCACATTAAAGGATGAGCGACAACAACGCTTTTTGCACATGCAAACGATTTTCCGCTTCCTGATAAACCACGGAATGCGGCCCGTCGATCACCTCCGGCGTGACTTCTTTACCGCGATCGGCCGGCAAAGGATGCATGTACAGAGAATGGGGCTTCGTCAAGGCCATGCGCTCGGCATCGGCAACCCAACCCGGGTACTTCTCGATGAGGGCCAGCCCCTCTTTCTCATCCTGGGTGTAAACCAAAGGTCCCCATGATTTGGGGATTACAATATCGGCATCTTCAAAAGCATCTTCCATTTTGTCGCTGATTTCGAATTTCACACCGGCTTCT
The DNA here is from genome assembly GCA_964532875.1 of uncultured Caldithrix sp. Taxonomy (GTDB): domain Bacteria; phylum Calditrichota; class Calditrichia; order Calditrichales; family Calditrichaceae; genus Caldithrix. Next base: position 19,419 of record CAZHIZ010000024.1, read on the forward strand.
TCGGCGTTCTTTTTGGCCTGCTCAACGATGTGGGGCATCAATTTGAATTCGGGAGGATGAGCCAACGTAACATCGATACCGAAACGCGGCATCATTAAAATCAAACTTTGGGGTACGGAAACCGGGCGGATGTAATTGGGAGCCGAAGTCCAACTCACACCTAATTTCAGTCCGCGGGTATTTTCACCGAAATGCTCCATAATCGTAAAATAATCGGCTAAAATTTGAGCGGGATGGTACACATCGCACTGCATGTTAACAATGGGTACTTTGCTGTGTTCACGTAATTCGTTTAAATAGCGGTTGCCTTCGCCGTATTTACAGAAACGCACGGCAATACCTTGCAAATAACCGGAAAGCACTTTAGCCGTATCTTTGGCTCCTTCTCCGTGGGAAATTTGCATGGTGTTCGGCGCAAAAAATATGCTGTGTCCGCCCAACTGGGTCATGGAAACTTCAAACGAGGTGCGCGTGCGTGTTGACGGATCGAAAAAAATCATGCCCAAAGATTTGCCTTCGAGAATTTTGTGAAATACCCCAGCCGCGTATTCCATTTTTAACTTTTTGGCCAACTCGAAAATGGTTTTTAACTCCTGAACGCTCCAGTCTTGAGTGGTAATAAAATGTTTACCTTTAAGTTTGGTTTCCATTACAATTCTCCTTCGCTAAATCATCAAAAATCTGTTGCTACTTTTTTCGCCAATAAAGGCATTGCTAAGTTAACAATTTAAACGAAAACCGCGCAACCGAATCGGCAAAAAATTTTTAAGAAGAAGGCTTCAATCCCAAATCAGCTTAAGCTATCTATTACCGACGCGAAATTCGTATTTTGTCAGGCAGACCTATCCGCCTTCATGAAATGCGATCTTTGCCGTCAGGCGGGTGCGCTAAAACAGGCGGGTACGGCAAAAGAATTTAAAAATCTCTTATTGTGCATGGCTCGCCCAATAAGGTGGTTTATTGCAAAAGTTTCTTCCGGACAATCCTTTGTTTGAAATCAGCAAAATCATTTGCCTGCTCCAGTTCCAGAAGAATCTTCTCAAGGGCATCAAGCGTATCGATTGCTTCGATTTTTTGAAACCACTCCCGGTTTATTTCTCCGAATTTGGCATGCATTAAAAGCTCAATCGCCTTGCGCAAGCTGGGAATGGCTTTCATTTTCCCTTCCAGAAGCCCCTTCTGTCTCCCCTTTTCAAGCCCTTTCTTTTCGGCAATGGTTATTAGTGACATCTCTTTATGCTCCTCGATTTGTTTAATTTCGTTGTAAAGGCGTTCATCCATTTCTACGGGAATTTCCATAATCCATTCAATAAACCGATAAATTCGGAATAAAGTTTCATGGTCCAAGCCCAATTCGTAAACCTTTAAAATAAAAGCCCGTTTCCATTGGTAACGACTTTGATCATTTCCCTGCGTTTGCAAGGTTTTGAGGAACGCCTGAACAATAAGCGAAAACGGATTCGATTTCGTTTCTTTTTCAAAGTCATCGTTAATATAATCAATGATTTTCGCCAATGGAAATTTAAATAAACACTCAAAATCCCAGCGTCTAATACGAAATTCATTCGGGCGATAATTCGGGTCTTCGTCGGTTAACAAGGCCAGGCTAATGGTTTCTCTGCGATATCGGTCAAAAATACGATAATTGTAAGTAAACATTCGTTCGGCGAATTCTTTTTCTTTTTTGCCCTGAATTTCAATGTGAATAAGAAGCCATTTCTCGCTGCCGTCTTTCAAATACACCTTAACCAATTTGTCGACGATTCGGCGTCCTGTTTGGGCCCCTTTGCTGATTTTCTGAAATTCTTTGTCCAGGAATTGGTAACCCCGGGAAAAATCAATATCCCGATGGATATGGGGGAAGAAAAATCGCAAAAATTCAGAAAGTAGTTCTTCCAAAACTTCTTTCCAAAAACTATCACTTTTCATGGTACTTCTCTTTTCTATTAAAGATGACATGAAAAGAAACCGAGCATGGCCCAAACGCAAGCAGCGCATTCTCAAATTTACGAGAATGGTTCCCTTCGCACACAATCGGGCATTTTGTCGGCAAAAAAACTTTGAATCAGGATGATTGTTTCACTTGCTCGCTCAACTTGAAAGGGAAAAGGGCATAAAAACGGGCCGCTTTCTCCAGATCGTTTAGGTTTAACTCCTCGCGGTCGGAATGGGATAATTCTTCCTTTCCGGGGGCAAAACCGAAAGAAGGAATTCCCAAACGTCCGGCAGTGGCCACCCCATTGGTGGAAAAGCTCCACACACCGATTTCCGCTTTGCCGTTTAAAACAAGTTTCGAAGTTTCCACGGCCGCCTGAATAAGCGGATGTTCCGTTTCCAATAGCCAGGTGGGAAAGTAAGCTTCCTGTTCAAATTCGGTGCCCCTCCAGCTTCGACCGCGATAGACCGGCAATTCCACATCGGCTTCAATCTTCAGTGCAGCAGCAATTCCGCGTAATTGCTGCAACACCGTTTCTTTACTTTCGTTCAAGGTCATGCGCCGATCGATATGAATGCGGCAATAATCGGGTACGGAGCACAAGGAGGGCCCTTTACTTGAAATATCACTAACCGTAATGGAGCCTTTGCCTAACGGCTCCACCACCGGTAACTCACGATCCAACTTCTCAATGCGATCGACAATTTTACTCATTTTGTAAATGGCGTTAATGCCCGTTTGATTGTGAGCACCATGAGCCGACTTGCCATAAGTGGCGATTTCGATTTCCATGCGCCCGCGTTGACCGCGGTAAATTTTCAAATCGGTGGGTTCGCCCAGAAGAACGTAATCCGGTCGAATACCGTCCTTTTGGATTAAGTGCAAAAGCGGATAGCCGTCGCACTCCTCTTCCATAACCGATCCCACAACGTAAAGCGTGAAAGGCAAATCCTGATCGCCGTAAACCTCTTTAATGGCGCGACCCGCCAGTAAATAGCCGGCCATGGCCGGTTTTTCATCCACGGCTCCCCGCCCGTAAATTGTACCGTTTACGATCTTACCTTCGAAAGGCGGATATTTCCATTGCTCATTTTCCGTTACCTGTACCGTGTCGATATGCGCATCAAACATAATTTTAATCGGGCCGTTGCCGATGCGCCCCACGACACTGCCCAGGCTGTCGAAAAACACATCATCAAAACCATACTTCTGCATCGTTGCACGGATAAATTCCACCAATTCCTGCTCTTCTCCGCTGTAACTGCGGATTTGAATAAGCCGTTGCATGACGTTTTCCAACTCGGCACGATAAGCGCCGATTTTTTTCTGCAATTCGGATTCCATGGTACCTCCCGATCGTTTTGAATTCTTCTCCAGTCAAATCCCGGCAACTGCCAAAAGGCAGCGGAAAAACAATTTACAAAAAAATTTCCTTTACAGGAACCGAAAGTGCCGGAATCGGGTAAAAAAGCCCAAAATTGTCAAGGCAATTTTAATATCTTGTAACAATTCGGCCGAAAACAGACCTGTTTTTCGACAAAAATGTTTACGTTATTAATAGAAACGGATTTTCGGCCGACTTTAATTAATGTACGCCCTCATAATGCCCTCCTCAAATTGGGTTGGACATACGGCTTCGTCCGGTCATCCGGACGAAGCCTTTTTATTGAGAAAAATAATAGATTTCTTCTGCTACTTTTTTGAATTTCAAATAAACCCGTTGTAAATTCATCTTGTTGGCACGGTTCGTAAATACTCCAATGCCATTTTTTCTTCATTCACAGTGGGAGGTGTACAATGAAGCACTTCTTCTTTAGCTTTGCTCTTCCGTTTATTTTAGCCGGAAGTTTGATTTTCGCTTGTTCTTCCGGTCAGCAAACGAAACAACGACATCAGGTACGCGGTTTGGTGGATACGGTCGGTTTTGCGCATCTGGCCTGGCAAATGGATTCGTTAATGCAGCGCATCGAACGCCTGCAAAAAGATTCGTTGAAAAAAGCACTGCAAAGGGCGCACATTACCGATCAAACCGCCTGGAAAGTGGCCATTAGTCCCCATGATGATTACGGCTATGTGGGTTACCTGTATCCGGCTCTTTTGCAAGCCGTGAAAGCAAAAACGGTGATTTTATTTGGGGTGGCACACAAAGCAAGACTGTTACATTTGCAAAATCAAATCATTTTCGATACTTATCCTTACTGGCACGGACCGTTCGGGGCCATTAAGGTTTCTCCCGTGCGGGAAGAAATCGAAAACTTACTGCCTAAGTGGAGCTATCAGATCAACGATTCCATGGAAACCATCGAACACTCGGTAGAAGCCATCTTGCCCTTCCTGCAATATTTCGGTCGTGAGCGGGAAATTGTCTCCATTTTGGTGCCGTACATGTCTTTTACCCGCATGCAAAAAATAGCCCGCCCTCTGGCTAAAGCCCTGTCGCGGGTGGTTCGACAGCATCATTGGCAATGGGGCAAAGATTTTGCTATTGTCATCAGTACCGATGCTGTACATTACGGCGATCAGGATTGGGGCGGTAGTAACTTTGCCTTTTACGGAGCCGATTCCAACGGCTATCACAAGGCGGTGCAACACGAATATGAAATTATTCGCCAATGCCTAACAGGCCCGGTAAGTGCAAAAAAAATTAAAAAATTTACCGAGTACACGGTAGATGCCAACGATTACCACAAATACAAATGGACGTGGTGCGGACGTTATTCGGTTCCTATGGGTCTGTTAACCGCTTATGAACTGGCCAAGATATTGGATGTACCTTTAAACGGTCGTCTGGTCGGGTACGCCAACAGCATCAATCACCCGCCATTGCCGGTAAAAGATTTACGTATGGGATTTACGGCGCCGGCCAACATTCATCATTGGGTTGGCTATGCCGCAATCGGGTACGAATAAGATGACGGTTTACCAGCATCAAATAGCGGAAGCTAAAGAAGCGTTAGCACGGGCCGAGGCCCTTTTTATCGGTGCCGGAGCCGGCATGGGCGTGGATTCCGGTTTGCCCGATTTTCGGGGTAATCAAGGCTTTTGGAATGCTTACCCCATTGCCCGTAAATTGGGTTTGTCTTTTGTGGATTTGGCCAATCCGCGCTGGTTTGAACAAGACCCTGCTTTAGCCTGGGCTTTCTACGGTCACAGATTGCAAATGTACCGCACGACCAAACCTCACGACGGATTTTTGCGCTTATTACGCTTTGCACAAAATTTAAAAGGCGGTTACTTTGTATTTACCTCGAACGTGGACGGGCATTTTCAAAAAGCGGGATTCGATGAACAACGCATTGCCGAATGTCATGGTTCCATTCATTATCTGCAATGTACCACGCCTTGCACCGATGCCATCTGGCCTGCCGATGACGTGCAGGTGACCATCGATATGGAACAATTCCGGGCCCAGGAACCGCTGCCGACCTGCCCTTATTGCGGAAAAGTTGCCAGACCAAATATTTTGATGTTCAACGACTGGCAGTGGATCGAACATCGCACGGAAGAACAAGAACGGCGCATGAATGCCTGGCTTTCCGAAATTTACAAAAACGATTATCGTCTCATTGTAATGGAAATAGGCGCCGGTACGGCCGTGCCGACTGTGCGACGCACTTGTGAGAAAGTGGCCTGGGATGCGGAAGCCCGTTTCATTCGCATTAATCCTCGTGAGTACACCGTCCCCTCCGGGCAAATCGGGCTGGCCTGCACTGCCAAAGAGGGGCTGGAGATGATTTTGCCCCCCTCCGTGTAATTTCCCTGTTGCTTGTTAAGGGTTAAAGGTAACTGTTCCCGCCACTGCGGGTCTTTTAACCATCCAACCTTTTTTCATTCAATCAATGCCCATTTTCCATTTTCTTTTTTGTTTTTTCTGCAAATGCTATTAAATTATTAAACAGGCCCGGCAACTAATGAAACCGGGGTGTCGTTCCGGGCAAAAGTTAATGTTCTTCTAAAACGGACATCATAATGAAAAATGAATTTTCTTTCGTAGGAAAACCCGTCGTTCGCACAGACGGACTGGAAAAGGTAACCGGTCAGGCCCGATTTGCCGATGATATTAATTTTCCGGGACAGCTTTTCGGAGTGATGGTGCGCATTCCCGCGACCCATGCCCAGATTCGTCATATCGATTATTCCGGTCTGCCGGATGATCCGGCTCTGGTGACCATTTGCGATGCCCGTGACGTACCGGGGGCCAAGAAGATCGGGCCCATTAAACAGGATCAACCGATTTTTTGCTTTGATAAGGTCGTTACTCCCGGCGACGTTTTGGCCATGCTGGTCGGTCCTTCGGAAGAGGCCCTGCTTAAAATGCGCGATCGGGTAAAGGTAGACTACAAACCGTTGCCTGTTTTAACGGATCCTTTAAAAGCGCTTGAACCTGATGCTCCGCTGATTCATCCCGAGCAAAAATCAAATTTGGTGGTCCATCATCGGGTGCGGAAAGGCGACATCAACAAAGGGTTTGCCGAAAGCGATTTTATCATCGAACAGACCTACACCACCCCCTTTATCGAACATGCCTACATTGAACCGGAAGCGGTTATTGCCGTGCCGCTGGAAGGAAACAAAGGGATTCGCATCATCGGCAGCATCCAAAACCCCTTTACCACGCGCAAGGTCGTTGCCCAGGTATTGGGCTGGCCGCTGGCCAAAGTACGCATTCAACAGGCCGAATTGGGCGGTTCCTTCGGCGGCAAAGACGATATCATGAACATCCTGTCCGCACGGGCCGCCATTGCCGCTTTAAAAACCCACAAGCCTGTTAAAATACGCTACACGCGTGAGGATTCCATTTTGGAATCGTACAAACGCCACGCCTATCATTTGCATTACAAAGTGGGGGTTAGCAGGCAAGGTAAAATTAAAGCCATGAAAATAGATGTGGTTGCCGACGGCGGCGCTTATTCTTCCATGACTCCTTTTGTTACCTGGCGCACCGTGGTACAGGCGACCGGCCCGTACGAGGTGGAACATGTCTGGACGGACGTGCGCGGCGTGTACACCAACAATCCCTACGCCGGTGCAATGCGCGGTTTCGGCTCGCCCCAGCCCATTTTTGCACAGGAATCGCTCATGGACGAAATCGCTGTTCAATTGGGAATGACCCCGGATGAAATTCGGCGTATTAACGGCTTCCGTCCGGGGTCGGTGACTGCCACGGGACACAAGTTGGAAAACCATGATGTTAATCTGCTAACGGTTTTGGATGTAGCCGTTAAAAAGAGTGATTTTGCCCGCAAATGGAAAACAAACGCCAAAGAAGCAAAGCGCCTTGGCCCCATGACCGCAGCCCCCGATGAATCATCGGGCAGGCATTTAATTCTAAAAAAAGAACACCTTCTGGAACCCCACGAACAGTGGCGTAAAGGTATCGGGCTGGCCGTTAGTTTTCGCGGTTGCTCCTTGGGTGCGGAAGGAATTGACGCGGCGGCAGCCTATTTATTGGTTCAAACCGACGGTTCGGCCTTTTTACTCTCCGGCCTGGCGGAAAACGGACAGGGCATGCGCACAACGTACGCCATTATTGCCGCCGAAGTTTTGGGCATTCGGCCGGATGAAATTGTTTATCTGGACATGGATACCAGCTATGTGGGCGATAGCGGCCCTACGGTGGCCTCCCGGGCCACGCTGATGGGCGGCGGAGCTACCAAAGCAGCTGCCGAGATTGTACGCGGTCGGTTGGAAAACGTTTTGCGCGAAGAATGGAAATTACCCGCGGAAACAAGCTTTACCTTTCGGAATCATACGGTGAGCGCCGACGGATACCCGGATTTGTCCATGGCCTTCGGCGATTTATGCAATCTGGCTTACAGCCGGGGGGTCAATCTTTCGGCTATCGGTTGGTATTCCGGCCCCAAGGTGCATTGGGACGAAGAAAAGGGACAGGGACCGGCCTATTTTACCTACGTTTACGGATGCCAGGTGGCGGAAGTGCGCGTCAATATGACGACCGGTGAAGTGTACGTGGACCGGATCGTAGCGGTTCACGATCCGGGTACGGTCATTAACCTGCTCGGGGCGCAAGGTCAGGTGTACGGAGGCGTAACGCAAGGTGCCGGTTACGGACTATGGGAAGAAATCAGCGCGGATCAAGGTTTTATTCGTGAACTGAATTTTGACCAATATTTAATACCCACCAGTAAGGACATCGGAGAAATCGAACCGATTTTTGTGCAGGGTAAGGATGCGCACGGGGCGTGGGGTGCCAAATCGCTGGGAGAACCGACTCTGGAATTGACCGCCGCCGCCATTGCCAATGCCGTTCGCAATGCCACGGGAAAACGTTTTTTTCATTTGCCTTTGAACCTGGAAGAAATTCTTTTGAATCACAAACTGTATCCGCATTCCAAACAACGAGGTAGCGCTCAATGATTCCGGAAATCGATTACTTAAAAGCCGAAAATCTGCCTCAGGCCTTGGAGGCATTGGCCGCATCTAAAGAGAAAGCACGCTTATTAGCCGGCGGCACGGACATCCTTCCCGGTTTTCACATTCGATCCAAACGCTTTCGGGATGTGCGTTTGCTGATCGATATTTCGCATCTACCGGAATTGACATCGATCGTGCAAAAGGAAGACGGGCTGCACATTGGGGCGGCCACGACCTTCACTTCCATTGTTAAGCATCCGATTATTAAGGAGCACTACCCTTTGCTTGCTCAAGCGTCAGCACAAATCGGTAGCGTGCAAATCCGCAATCGGGCGACCATTGCCGGAAATTTTGTCAACAATGCCCCCTGTGCCGACAGCGTACCCCCGCTGTTGATTTACGATGCGCAAATCATCGTGCGTTCCGTAAATGGACAAAGACGCTTACCGTTAGGAGACTTTTTGCTGAAGCCCTATCGCACGCAACTTGCCGCCGACGAGGTGGTTACGGAAATCATTTTGCCACACTTAAACGGGGCATATCGCGGAGAATTTTACAAATTGGGCCGACGACGCGGTGTGGCCATCAGCCGCATTACGCTGGCCGTTCTTTTAAAGATGCAAAGCAGCGTCATCGACGAATTGCGTTTGGCAGCCGGGGCAATTACCCCTATCGGCAAACGCTTTCCCGAATTGGAGGCTTTGGCTAAAGGCCAAAAGACAACGCCGGATTTTCTAAAAGAATTAAGCATTCGTTTGGGCGAACAAATATTGCAGGTAACCGGGTTGCGCTGGTCGTCTCCCTACAAATTGCCGGTGGTGCAACAAGCCTTCTACAATGTATTGAGAAAGCTGAGCGAGACGGCACGGGAATGAATGGCAAAACGGCATTCAAGTGTTTAATGGCCGATGATCTGCGGCCAAGCTTTTGCTCAATGAAAGCGAACAAAAAATCAAGGAAATTGGCTTTGAAATCATTTATTTTTAGCGGAAATGGAAAATGAATAAAATCAAAATTCGTTTTAATTTAAACGGACAAGAGGTGGAAATCGACACCCTGCCCAACCGGCGTTTGTTGGATGTTTTACGTCAGGATCTGGGCCTGACTGGTACCAAAGAAGGGTGTGACGTGGGTGAATGCGGAGCCTGTACCGTGCTGATGAACGGGCAGGCCGTGCACTCCTGTCTGATTTTGGCGCCTCAGGCGGATGGAGCGCGAATTGTTACGGTGGAAGGTTTGGCACAAGGAAACAATTTGCATCCCCTGCAGAAAAATTTCCTGCAATATGGCGCTGTCCAATGCGGATTTTGCATTCCGGGTATGCTCATGTCTTCGTATGCTTTGTTGAACGAAAATACCCACCCGGACGAAGAAGAAATAAAAGAGGCCATCGCCGGTAACCTTTGCCGGTGTACAGGCTACAAACAAATCATCAAGGCCGTTCAAGAAACCGCTAATGAGCTGGACCATGGTAATAAGGATGCGGGCAAGGCCTTGCCTTCTAAATAAGTGCGCTAGCTCATTCTTTTTTTATTTCTCAAAACGGTGCTAAGAAATTAGCACCGTTTTTTCGTATTCCAAAAGTGTAACACAGTTCACAATTTTAAAACCAGCCGGTCAGAAGCCTCTTAAACGACAGATTAGTAAACCTTTTCTTTTACCCCATGAAGGGCACGTTGTTTTAAAGTGACTACAGAAATCCAAAGGGGTGCCCAACCCGGGCGAAGCGCCGCCGAATGCGCAGGTAGCAACGGATGGATTCGTCCTATTTTAATAAGGGCTCCAATAAAATGGGCATGGGTAAAAAAACACCTATCCCCTATTTGCCCGGATGGTTTGGGAAGCGTTATTTCAATTACAGAATCCGTTTCAATCCCTGTTCAATGCCCTGCACGGTTCCCCGTTTGCGCTCATCGGGATAGCCCAGACAATGCGACACATAGCGCAGGCCGGCGATGGTGCGGTCACGATTGATGTGTTGGTGTCCGTAAATGTGAATCTGGGAGCCGATTTTGCGAATGAATTGTTCGATGCGCAAGGAACCGGCCACACGGCTAAAATTGAATTGCGGAAAGCGATCGTATTTTTTCATGCGTTGTGCATCGTAAACCATGTCCCCTTTGAACATCAACTCGCGTCTGGGTAAAAAATGACTAAAACTGATGGTAATGGCTTCCGTTCCGAGCGCCGGCAGGCTGTTGTTTTGCCCAATGAAAAAATCAACGGGATCGTTTACATTCTGCGGCCAGCGGATGAAGTACAGATCACTCCACATGCGGTTGCTGGTATCTTCTCCCGGTTTGGGCAAAAATAGCGAATTCCTGTCTCCGGCCTGATGGTACCAGGAAAAAACGGGGACAATGCACACGATTCTCTGCCGGATTTTCAAAATTTTCGTTTGAACATCAATGCCATTCTCACGGCAAAATTGTAAAATGGCTTTAAATTTATGCAGGGAATCGTCCCAGCTTTCATTCCGAATCCACAAATCGTGATTTCCGGGAACGAAAAACAAGCGGGCAAATTTTTTGCGCAAACGCGTTAAGGTGCTTCGCAATAGAGCAAAATCATGGCTCACATCACCGGCTAACAAACAAATGTCTTCGCTAAAATCCCAATCCGACAGGGCCGAAATCCAGCGTGCATTTTCAGCAAAGTCCACATGAATGTCTGAAATTGTCCAGATACGCATGGGTGTAAAATAATTGATCGTCTGTTGCAAATCAAAGAAAATACTTTTTCGACTCTCTTTTTCAGAGGAACTTCGTGTGTTTTTAAGATATTTACAAAATGAAGCTGAAAAATCAACTTTTTGATTTCGGGATTTAATTAAATAAATTAGACATCGAAGCAAAGGATGGGAAGAAACTACTGAAAGGAAAATTTTAAGAATATCTTAAGAATTCGTTAAGATAATTTTAATTGAACAAGGATATATTGGTTTCATGAGAATATTAATCATAGAAGACGAACCGGGCATTGCAAATTTTGTTAAACAAGGCCTGGAAGAAGAAGCATTTGCCGTTGATGTTGCGTTTGACGGTACAGACGGGTTAAAGGTGGCCCTTTCCAATGATTACGATTTGATTTTATTGGACTGGATGATCCCCGGTATTAGCGGTATTGAAGTGTGCCGGCGCTTTCGTAAAGAAAACAGCAGCACCCCGATCATCTTTTTGACGGCGAAAGATACTGTGCAAGATACGGTTTTCGGCTTACAAGCCGGAGCCAATGATTACATAAAAAAACCTTTCGCTTTCGAAGAGCTGCTGGAACGCATTCGCGTGCAGTTACGCCCTAAATCGGGTGAACACCAAAAATTCACTTTAGGCAACATTGTGCTGGACACCCAAACCCATCAGGTCTTCAGAGACCAGGAAGAAATTTTTTTGACGCAAAAAGAATTTGCTTTACTGGAATTTTTATTACGCAATAAAGGTCAGGTCTGCCGACGCACCCAGATCATTGAAAGTGTGTGGGATATTCATTTTGAATACAATACCGGTGTGATTGATGTGTACATCAATGCATTGCGTAAGAAGCTGCAATTGGAAGAGCCCGGCCCGCACATCAAAACCGTACGCGGTGTTGGCTACATTGCTAAGGAAGACTGATTATGACTTTTAAAGACCGAATTGCATTACATTATTTACTTACGGCATCTTCATTGATTGCGATTGTATTTATTATCATCTATTTAATTGTTTCCACTACGGTGTATTCCAATCTGGATTCCGCATTGATTTACGAGGCTCACAAACATCTTAAGGATGTAACGATAAATGATAACCATTTGCATTTTAACAACAAGGCCATAATGGCGGAGCGTGAACACAAAGAAGCGGAAGTTTTGCCCTTCTTTTTACAAATTGTTGATTCTTCGGGAAAGATAATACAAAAAACAAAAAACTTAAAGAGTCAAAATCTTACTTTTCGGGCAGACATGCCTGATAGGCGCTGTTTTAATGCCGTGCTGAACAATAAAGCCATTCGCCAAATACAAATCCCCATTAAAAAGAACGGGCACTTAAAAGGATATTTAATAACCGCCGTTTCCCTGGAAGGTACCAAGCTGGTCGTAGATAATTTGCGCACTGTACTTTTTATCCTTTTTCCGCTGATTTTAGGTGTTCTCTTTTTCGTAGCGCGTTACCTGGCCGATCGTAACATTCGGCCCATTCTCGATATTATAGAAACCGCCAATCGCATCACCAAACAAAATTTGAGTGAGCGCGTCGCTTTGCCCAAAACACATGACGAATTGTTTACACTTGCTAAAGCAGTCAATGATTTATTGGATCGTATGCAAAATGCCTTCGAAAGGGAAAAGCAGTTTACCAATGATGCTTCGCATGAGTTGCGCACCCCCCTTTCGGTCATCAAAGGTACTTTGGAAGTGCTGGTACGAAAACCACGCAAGGAAGAGGAATACAAAGAAAAGATCAATTATTGCATTTCCGAGATAAATTCCATGTCCGAGCGCGTGGATCAGCTTTTGTTATTAGCCCGATTTGATAAGGCCAATATTTCACTGCGCAAACAAACATTACCGGCCATTTCATTAATTGACAATGCCATCCACCGGCACCGTAAACTGATCGAAGAAAAAAATATTCAGATTATTATGGAAGACAAAGTCGGGGCCGAGGTGGTTACAGACCCCTATTATATGGACATGATTATGGAAAATATAATATCCAATGCACTGAAGTATTCATCACCCGGTAGTACCGTGGAAATACGAACTCTTCGGTTCAACGGACGTGTGGCCATTGAAGTACTTGATTACGCAGGGGGCATTAAGGAAGAGCATCTGGAAGCGGTGTTTAATCCTTTCTTCCGTTCCGAAGCCTTAAGCCACAAGCATATCACCGGCAGCGGGTTAGGGCTTTCCATTGTTAAAAAGGCCAGCGAGGTGCTGGGGGTGAAGGTTAAGCTGGAGAATCATCCCAAAGGCGGTCTGAGAGTTCAGATTCTTTTTTAAAGAGATGCGAATATCGCCTGTTACCATGGGGCCGGTTTGAACACGAGAGATTTTTTCCTTTGCCGGCCGTGAATGGCCGTGTTATTCTCAACAATCCCTGCGGGATTTTTTACACCGATTCTCCTTTCAGAACGAGTGACAATAGCCCACCGATTCATCGGTGGGACGAGATGAACCACCAACCCACCATCCCGATCGAAAATAGCCCGCCAATTTATTGGCGGGAACAATGCACAACCAAAACATCAATCC
>CAZHIZ010000025.1:0-32665 GCA_964532875.1 uncultured Caldithrix sp.
GCCCAGTTGGTGGCACCAAAGGCACCCTTGTAATCCACCTGATCGAAAAAGCCGTTTCCGGCCCAGACCATTGTGGCCAGCAAAAGAGCCAGGCCGGTGATCAGTAAATTCGTTCTACGCATAAAACCTCCTTTTTGTTAATTTAAATGAAAAATTTGCCTGATAGCGATTATTGCTTTCGTAGCTAACATAAAAGGAAAATGTTCAGGATCGTTTAGACTATTGTTAAACTTCTGTTAAAGAAAGATTGCGACGGGGATAGACGTTCCGGAAAGGAACAATAGGACGATCAAACGGGCAACTTTCATTTCTTTGAGAAATAAAAAATGCAAGATGTGAAATATTCTTTTGTGCAATTATCGGCGATTGTTCTTCACCATCCACAAAAAAATCGATCGGAAAGCAAAGGCCTGCGGCTTTTGCGTAAAACAGAATCAAAAAGGGATCAAAATAAAAAAGCCCGCCAAAAAGACGGGCTTTATTCGGATATGAGTGCCGATTCATTTTAATATCGGTAGCTTAATCCCAGAGAGATAAACCGGCCACGGCGATATTGACTGTAAATATAGTTTTTGCCTTTAAAATATTGGTATTTCGTATGATTGGGATTCAATAAATTGTTGGCCGCCATTTTGAGTGTAAAATGCGGAGTTAATTGCCAGGCAAGCGAAGCATTTAACAGTCCGGCCGGCTTTTCGTAAATATCCGGTGTCCCGCCATAGCTAACCCGATCCAGGCGTTCGCCGAAAATATTGTAATACAAATCGGCACTTAAACCGTTTTTATTGTTTTTGTAGGAAAGATTTACATTCACCAGATATGGAGACTGCCCTTGAAAAGGCCGGGTGGAAGGAGCTTCCGGCCGCAAATGGCGAATCAGTTTGAGCTCGGCTTCGGCAATTTGCACCTGTGAACGGATTAGTGAAAGATTGGTCGAAAGCATGAAATTTTTCAGACTCCGATGAATAATATCAAGATGTTTGCGTGCCTCCAATTCCAGGCCGTAGGCTTGCGCCTCTTTTACATTTTTCCAGGTATTCTCTCCGAAAGCATTAAACACCCGTTCGATGGGTCTGGAAAAGTCCTTGTAAAAAGCACTAACGGCATAAATTTCACCTGTGCGTGGAAACCATTCCCAGCGTAAATCGAAATTAGCCACGAAAGTGCGTTGCAAATGAGGATTGCCAATGTAGGCATCGCCACCGTCATCAAAATCGAAAGTGGCAAACGGGCCGATTTCACGGAAGGTCGGTCGGGCGATGGTACGACTAAGGGCAAAACGCACGTTCATATCCGATCGTAAATTAAAAATAAGATTCAGCGAGGGTAAAACATCGTTGGTTTTTATTTGCCCCTTATCCAGTGTGGAGTCACGTGTTTGTAACCACATATTCGTCCGTTCAAAGCGTGCCCCGCCGATGAGATGCAGTTTGGAGTAAACGGGCAGTTCTATCATAGCATAATCGGCTGTGATATTTTGTTGTGCCTGATAGTTGTTAGCCGGTAAGATGTTTTCCACTACCACGACGCCCCAGTTGGGCCGCAAATATTGGCGGCCGCGAATGGTAATTGTATCGTAGCCTAAGAAACCGGTATTTTGATCATCCAGTAAGTGGTTGGGATTACCGTCGTAGTTATTAAAACCCTGGTGCTCGGTGAAGGTAAAAAGGCGTTCCGAATAGGTGCGTTTTTTTTGTGCAAAATAGGTTCCGAATTTGAGATGGGAAGTCAAACCGTTCCATTGTTTAAAAGGTAATGTGAAATCCGCCTTAAAATCGCTGCGGTTTTCGTTTAAATCTCGAAAATAGCGCTTGGGAGGCAAGTTGTCTTTAATACCGTAGGTACGGACACCGTTAATATCCAGATAATAAGAGGAAAAGACACGGCGATCGGGTTGCTTTTCACTGGACGAGCCTAAAGTTGCGCTCCAGTCAATTCGCAAATTGGCCAACTTTTGCAGCACATGTTGACCTTGAAGTTGATAGGACGACAAAGCCCGTTCTTTGTAGGAAAGAACACTGGTTTGATGGGTACGATTGGCATCGGAATCATAGGTGTAAATCCCTTCGAGGTAGCGTGCCTCGCTGATAGCGTCATGATTTAGCAAAAGGTTCAGGCTAACTTGGTGATTCGGATTTAAACGGTAAGCCACCTTGAAAAGGCCGGCTAACAGAACGTTATTTTGCGTATCCGTATCGTGATAATCGTACACATTCGTTAAAGCATTTTGTCCTTGAGCGCCCTGGTTCCAGCGGCGATAAATACCGTTATGGTAGGCGCTATAGTTGTTTTTGTAATTAACACTAGCCAAAATTCCTAAAGGACGGTTGAACAGGTGATATTGATTGCCCCAGGAAAAAGAGTAGGATTGATTGATGGGAAACCGTTTGGCCGTAGGTCCCATTTGTCGGTTAAAGGAGCGTGTCATTTTCGTTAATAGTTCGGCCTTTTGCGGGTCTTTGCCGGCGGCACCGATGTCCGGGATGTAAACATTTTTGTTCCGTAAAAGTTGCGGTAACGCCCGGGTGCCGTCGTCAAAACCCAGCCAGTCTAAGGAACCGCCGGCGTAACCAATGGTAGTATGGGAGTAATTTACCTGAGGATTGTAGTTTATGGTATTGGAAAATTTTAATAAAAAATGATCCGGGTAATCTTTGGTTTGGATGTTGACCGTACCGCCGGAAAAATTACCGGGTTTATCCGGTGTAAAACTTTTAACGGTTACGATGTTATCGATCATTCCCGAGGGGATTAAATCAATGGAACCGGAGCGTTTGTAGGGATCGGTACTGGGCAGGGCGGAGCCGTTTAGTTGGGTGCTGGTGTAGCGATCGCCCAACCCGCGGACATAGACATATTTGCCATCCACAACGGAGGCGCCGGTTACTTGTTTCATGGCATCCGCGGCATTACCCGCTCCCATCTGGTTAATGGCTTCGGCACTGATGGCATCACTTAATGCGGGTGCCTTTTGTCTGTTTTTCAATAAAGAAGCTTCCGTATTTTGTACGGCTTTGGCCTCAACTACTACCTCGTCGGTGGTTAAAATTTCCGGTTTTACCGCAACATTTATTACGATTGTTTTGCCGTTGTGAACTTGCACATTTTTAATTCGCGTTTCGGCATAACCTACCACGGAAATAACCAGCGTGTAGGTTCCGGCCGGAACATTCGTAATGACGAACCGTCCGTCCAAATCGCTGGCGGCACCCAAAGTGGTGTTTTCCAAAAAGATATTGGCACCGATCAAAGGATCGCCGTTTTCGGCATCAACAACTGTCCCCGCAATTTTTCCCGAGGAAGCGGCCCATCCTCCGTGTGCAAGGGCTAATATGAATACCGCTATTGTTATTTTTAGCCAATTCGATTTCATTTATTTTCTCCGTTTTTAGTAAAACGTACCATTTTTAAATTAAATGTTTTCGTTTCATTTCTTTGGCTCAAGTAACCACCCGAACCATTTCATCAAAATACAGGAGAATTGTTAAATTTTTGTTTGAATTCGATTAGAGTATGGTTGTTTTTTTGTAAGAAAATGAAGGTTGATGTTGGTCGCATCGCCCGGGAAAAAATGGGCGCTACGGTGCAAAGAAAAAAGATGACTGAAAATTTTTTGCCCGCAATAAAAATAATTATTTCACGGATATGTCATGGTTTTATTTACTGCTCGGTGGGCCAAATGGAGATGTAACCGATTTTCTTAACAATTTTTTGCCCGGCTGCCGAAAGCGTGTAATCGATAAAACGTTTGATTTCACCTTGGGGCTTGTCAATTGTGTACAAATAAAGATAACGCGTAAGCGGATAGCGCCCTTTGCGCACTTCTTTTTCCAGAGCCGCAATCCCGTTAATGCGGCAATGTTTCACGTTAGGCCCGTAAGCCAACCCGCCGTATCCGATGGCGTTGGGATGTGTGGCGATAAAGCGGGTGATACCGGTCGTGGTGGGAATGGTACGTCCGTTTGCCGTATACGGCTGATCGTGTAAAACATGTTCCTTCAAATAAAAATAGGTCCCCGAAGTCGGGGGACGTAACACAACTATGATGGGAGCATTCAGTCCGCCAACTTCCTGCCAATTGCTTATTTGTCCGGAAAAAATGGCTGCAATTTGTTTTAGCGTTAAATTTCCTATGGGATTATCCCGATTCAGATAAATGCTTAAGGCGTCTTTAGCGACTAAAAAGGAGATACCGATCTTCCCGTATCGTTCGGATAGCACCTGCGCCTCGTTACTGCGGATCAAACGTGAAGCCATGGCAATATCAACGGTGCCGGCGCTTAGGGCTCTAAAGCCGACGGCCGAACCGCCTCCCTCTACGTAAACGGAAACGCGCGGATGAGTTCGCATGTAATCTGCTGCCCAGGCCCGGGCTAAAATACGCATGGTGTCCGAACCTTTAAGACGAATGATCTTTGTTTGCGATAGCCTGAAAGCCTGACAGGCCGTTGCGATGAAAATCGCGCTAAATAAAATAAAGATAGATCGTGTACGTATGTCTTTTAAACCTAATCGCATCGATGCCTTTCAGCCTTCCTGCTTTTTAGCGTTGCTCCGCTATGGTTTGTAAACGAATATTTTTAAACGGTAACCCGTCTTTCCAAACGATTTCCCGGTTGCTGTTAAGCAGTGTTCGTACGAAACGGGCCAAAAACTGCACATGTTGAGCGGCCGCCTGCCAGCAAACGGGTTGATGCATATCGTCGAAAGGTGAATGGTAGATCTCTCGATTCCAGGATAGCCACTTTTGTAAACCTTCGCCGAATGTCAGGTGGCGGTAATTCAGGCCATCCATAATCAGAATCGAGGGAATTCCCGCCCAGGCAAATGCCATTTGGTCGGAGCGGGCAAACGATTCGTATTGCAAAAATTGAGGCGGAACCGGAGAGCTGCTTAAAGAATCTTCCTGGGCCACTTTTTGCAATAAAAGGCCAAGAGTCGAATATTCCGCACCCACACCTACCACATCGTTGAAGGTATCGAACATGGCCAAACCGTCGATGTTGACATCGGCACTGGTTTTAAATAAAGGTACTCTGGGATGGTCTGTGTAATAGGTCGAACCGAGCAATCCCTTCTCTTCTCCCGTGACAAACAAGAAAAGCAGATGGCGTTTTCGCTTTTGGGAGGAAGCTTGTAAAATACGCGCCAATTCCAGAGCTCCGGCTGTGCCCATGGCATTATCCATGGCTCCGTTGTAGATGGAATCGCCTTTAACAGGCAGTCCGATTCCCAGATGGTCGTAATGAGCAGACACAATAACATATTCATCTTTCGGAAAGAGAACATTGGCCGGAAGTAATCCAACGACGTTTTGGCTGACGAAATCGCGTTCGGCAAATTGGCCGGAAAATTGTAATTGGGTTTTTAAAGCAAACGATCTCATGGTGTGGTTTGCCGCCATCTGCAGGATTTCTTCCAAGGAATAGTCACAACCGCGGAACAAAAATTCGGCCACGAAGTGTGTTGCGTTGAGCAAAACGCTCAGGTTACCCGTTACGCGGTAGGCCAGGGTGACATCCTCAAACGAAAAAGCCTGACGGTAATGGGCCCAGGGTAAGGCAGACGGCCTGTTGGGAATGTGCAGTAAAATGCTGCCGATGGCACCGTGTGCAATGGCCGTGCGTTGTTTCGATTCCGGGTAACTGTAAACGGTGGGTGCGCTACCATTAAAATACGTTTCATCCGATGAAAGGGGCTCTCCGGGCAGGAACACGACGATCTTCCCCTGGACGTTGACGGTCTGGTAATCGTTGTAATCGTATTCGGGGGCGCTAATGCCGTAACCGACGAAAACCAACGGGGTGGCCTTGGGCAAAAAAGTTTGTGCTCCGCTCTTAAAAAGGAGAAAATCCCGTTCGATGTGTAATTTTTTTTGCGCGGAGCCGTTGGTCAAAAGGATATGGGTAGAAGCTAACGGCTTACTGCCATGCATGGGGATATGCTGAAAATAAGTTTTACGATCGCCAAAGGGCTGCACCCCGTATGCTCGCAAATGGTGGGCCAAATACAGGGCGGCACGGTGTTCCCCTTTGCTGCCGGTTGCCCGGCCGGCAAGGGAATCGCAGGATAAATAGGAAACATGACCTTGCAAATGTTCAATGATTGCCCGGCGTTGGGCCTGACCCAAAATGTGGCCGTATGCCCACAAGAGCAAAAAAGAGATCAACGGTAGAAACGGTTTCATAAAATTGCTTTTCTTCTTAATTAGGCGGTTTCAATTTAATGATCCTTTTGTAGTGAGTACAAAATTATTTGCGAGGCCAAGGCAAGAGAAAAAGCAGCTCATAAAAATTTGACAATTGAATTTAGTTTCTTTAAAATTGGATTTGTAATACATCATACAAAAATACGGGGTGTGCATTTTCGTGAGTTATGAATTCGAAGCCATAAAAAAGGCGGCTACTCTCAGTCAGGAAATCAGAGACCGAATTGAACAGGCCATTTTGGAGAAGAAATTTTTACCGGGTGAAAAATTGCCGACCGAGCATGAACTATGCGAAATGTTCGGCGTTAGTCGAACCGCTTTGCGGGAAGCTCTTCAAATGTTAGGCGCCAAGGGATTGATCTCCGTTAAAAAGGGTAGCGGTATTTATGTTGAAGACTATTCCCCTCAAAATGTGATCAAACCCATGCGATTGTATTTGGAACTCAATTTTGACAAAAATTATATCCTCCATTTAATCGAAGTACGTAAGATTATTGAACCGCAAATTTGTAAAATGGCGGCTCGCAATCGCAGTGAAGAAGATGTACAAAAATTAGAACGGAATTTGCGCAAATTTAAAACCAGCGAACCGACCAATTTCCGTGAAGAGGGCGTTCTGGATCGTGAATTTCATTTGATCATCGCGCAAGCCTCTAACAATCCCATCATTCCCATTATCGTGGATCCTATTTTTCAGTTGATGCCCAAAATTCGCACTTTGGTTTATGCGCAAATCGATAAAGCCAAAAGTGCGGCTTTTGAATATCATGATTTGATTTTTAAGAGTATTAAGGAAAAAGATGAAGAGAAAGCCTATCACTATATGGTAGAGCATTTGCGAATTGCCGAAGAACATTCGCGCATGATTATTAAAAAGATCAATTAAACAAAAATTTTTTTGTCCGGAAAATGTGTAATACATAATACATATCTGGAGGTACCATGCAGATCGATTTGAAAGGAAAGACAGCTATTGTAACCGGCAGCATTCAGGGAATCGGCCTGGCCATTGTAAAAACATTGGCCGCCTGCGGGGCCAGCGTGGTTATGAACAGTCGGCGCGATAACGACACTCTGCAAAGATTGGCACGAGAAATTGCCGCCGAGACGGGTGCGAACGTCGTGGGTGTGCTGGCCGACGTTACCCAAAAAGACCAGGCCCAAAAACTGATTGACGCCGCTTTGCAATTTGGTGAGACCATCGATATTCTCGTCAACAATGCCGGTGGACTGGTCAAACGGGTGCCGGTAGCGGAGTTTGATGAACAGCACTTTCACACCGTGATGGAAATCAATGTGAAGAGTGCTTTTTTAATGTCCCATTTGGTCATGCCGTACATGAAAAAACAAAAATCGGGCAAGGTGATCAATCTTTCTTCACAGGCGGCGCACGACGGCGGTGGTAACGGTGCAGCCGCTTATTCAGCCTCCAAAGGAGCCATTTGGACCTTTACCAAATCGCTAGCCAAAGAGCTTGCCCCGTTTAAAGTAAATGTCAATTGCGTATCGCCCGGTTTTATCGAGTACACGTCTTTTCACGACACGTTTACTCCGAAAGAAGTTCATGAAAAAATGCCTTCGATTATCCCTCTGGGAAGAACCGGCACGCCGCAGGATGTGGCCAATGTAACACTGTTTTTGGCCTCACCGTTGGCGGATTATCTGACCGGCCAATCTATTGAAGTGAACGGTGGACTTTACATGCCCTAAGAGCGAGGATAAGTAGGATGCGAAAATCCGTTTGGATCGTTTTGTTTTTAATTCCTTTGGCCGTATCGATAAGTTCGGCCAAAGAACATCCCTGCCTGTTTATTTCCAAACAAGGCGCCCAAGAAATTCGTTTGAATTTGAATCGTCTGCCGCTCCTCAAGCAATCTTTTATGCGTGTCAAAACGAAAATCGACAATGCCTTGCACCAACCGATTGAAGTACCGCCGCCCGGGGAAGCGGGCAGTTATTCCCACGAACGACACAAAGAGAATTATCGCGAAATGCGCGCCGCCGGGCTTTTGTACCAGATTACCGGGCAAGAAAAATACGCACGTTTTGTCCGAAGCATGCTGCTCAAATACGCCGAAATGTACCCCCAATTAGGGCCCAGTCCGTACGCGCACAATCAGGCGCCGGGTAAAATTTTTCATCAAATGCTCAACGAGACGGTTTGGCTGGTAAATACGGCCCAGGCTTACGATTGTATTTACGATTGGCTTAAACCGCAAGACAGGCGTTTGTTTGAGAAAAATATTTTCAGGCCCATGGTACGATGGTTTACGGAAAGAAATGCAAAGGAGTTCAATCGCATTCACAATCACGGTACCTGGTCCGTAGCGGCGGTGGGTATGTTGGGTTTGGTCATCGGTGATGATGATTTGGTACAAATGGCACTTTACGGTACGCGCAAAGATGGTAACGGTGGTTTCTTAAAACAATTGGATGAGTTGTTTTCACCGGACGGTTATTACATGGAAGGACCTTATTACATCCGTTATGCTTTGCGCCCGTTTTTTCTTTTTGCCGAGGCGTTGCAGCGTAACAAACCCCAATTGCACATTTACGCCTATCGGGACAGCATCCTGAAAAAAGCTTACTATGCCGCCATCGAAACCACGTTCCCCGATGGTGTTTTTCCGCCGATTAACGATGCTTCGCGTACTATGAATGTGCAAGCCGTTGGGGTGGTAATAGCCAATGATATGGTTTATTACCGCTACGGGCATCCGCAGGATTTGTTGGGTGTGGCCAAGCTTCAAAAACGAGTGATACTGAATGATTGCGGTTTGGCTTTGGCCCGGGCATACGGTAACGGAAACAAGGTGCACATTCCGCAATGGAAGAGTATTGAATTCAGGGACGGCTCGGACGGCAAGCGCGGCGGTCTGGGTATTTTGCGCACCGGCAGTGCTGCACAGCAAACCATGCTTTTGATGAAATACGGCGTGCACGGAAAGGGGCACGGACATTTTGACCAGCTCCATTTTATTTTCTACAATCAGGGGCGTTCGGTTATTCCGGATTACGGTTTTGCCCGCTGGATTAATGTGGAGCCTAAATTCGGCGGTCGCTATTTACCGGAAAATAAAACCTACGCCAAACAAACGGTTGCGCACAATACGGTTGTCGTGGACGAAACGTCACAAAATAAAGCTCTGCAAAAAGAAGCGGATAAGGTATCGGGGCAACGTCATTTTTTCGATGCCTCCGATCCGAACGTTCAAGTGATGAGTGCGCGGGCCGATCATTGCTACCCCGGTGTACGCATGCAACGCACCATGTTTTTAATCAACGATCCGTCCCTGCCATATCCTTTTGTGGTGGACCTGTATCGTTTGGTTTCTTCCCGAAAGCATACGTATGATTATGTTTTGCACTATTTAGGGCAATTTGTGCATGTGAACTGGCCGTATGCCGCTCATGACAGTTTGCAAAGCCCGCTGGGCAGGCAATACGGCTATCAACATTTGTGGAACGAAGCTGAGGGCAGCGATAATCGACCGTTGCGTTTTACCTGGTTGGACGGCCACCGCTATTATTCCTTTTTAACGGCTGGCCAAAACGGAGCCACTGTTTTTTTTACGCGCATCGGTGCCCATGATCCCCATTTTAATTTACGCAGCGAACCGGCTTTAATTTTTCGAGTACATAAAAAAGATTGTCTGTTCGCCTCTCTTATTGAGCCCCACGGATATTTCAATGAAGCCGAAGAAAGTTCCGAAGATCCGTATCCTTCGTTTCGAAGCGTAAAAGTAATTGGTCACAATGACCGGGGATCGGTTATCGAAATCGAAAACAAAACCGGCAAGCATTGGCTTTTGATGGTAAGCAACCAAAAAGCGGACGGGCACAAAAAGCACGAGTTGCAATTTGGCGGGCGCAAATTTTCGTGGACGGGAAATTACAAAGTGATCACCTTTAATAAATAGGAATCGGTAAAATGGGGAAAATTAAGGGACTACGTTGGTGGATTATTACTCTGGTGGCTCTGGCGACGGTCATCAATTACATCGATCGCAGTGCATTGGCTATTATGTGGCCGAACATCAGCAGGGATGTGGGACTAAGCAAGCTGGATTATTCGCGCATTGCCATCACCTTTACCATTGCTTATGCCATTAGTCAAAGTCTTTCGGGGCGATTTTACGATTGGGTGGGGACACGTCTGGGGTTTGTGATTTCGATTATCGTTTGGTCCCTTTCGGAAATCGGTCACGCTATCGTAAGTACGGTCTTGAGTTTCGGTATCGTACGTTTTTTGTTAGGATTGGGCGAAGCGGGAAACTGGCCCGGGGCTACTAAATCGAATGCGGAATGGTTCCCTGTTAGAGAACGGGCCCTGGCCCAGGGCATTTTCAATTCCGGTGCCTCCATCGGATCGATCATTTCTCCGCCTTTAATTGCCTTTTTGTATTTGTGGGTCGGTTGGCGCGCCACGTTTGTCATTCTCGGTGGCTTGGGGCTTCTCTGGATTATCCCCTGGCTTATTGTTTACAAGGCGCTGCCTAAAACGCATCCCTGGCTTAGTGAAGAGGAACGGAAATACATTTTGGAAGGGCAAAAAATTAACGGCAAGGGCGAAGAAGACGGCCAAATTTTGAGTGTAGGGAAGCTCTTGGCCTTTAAGCAAAGCTGGTCCGTTTTGGTTTCGCGTTTCTTTTTGGATCCCATCTGGTGGCTGTTCGTTTATTGGTTGCCCATTTATCTGGCCGATCGTTTCGGATTTAACATTAAGCAAATCGGATTGTTTGCCTGGGTGCCTTATGTGGGCGCCGCTTTGGGTGCGCTTTCCGGCGGATGGATTGCCGGCTGGTTCATGCGTAAAGGCAAATCATTGGATCAGTCGCGTAAATGGTCTATTTTATTGGGGGGACTCATTATGCTGCCTTCCCTGCTTTTAACGGCCTATGCCGCTTCTCCCCTTGTAGCGGTTTTATTGATCGCGCTTATTTTATTCGGTTTTCAGGTTTCGATCGGAAATATTCAAACCCTGCCCAGCGATTTTTTTGTGGGCAAAAATGTCGGTACGGTAGCGGGTATGGGAGGCACCACCGCTGCTTTCGGGGTCATCATTACGACCTATCTGGTGCCGCTTATTACCAAAACATCCTATATTCCCTTCTTTATGCTCGGCGCGGCTTTGGTTCCTCTGGGGATATTGAGCATTTACTTTTTCGGAGGAAGGATTCATCGTATTCAATAATAATCGGGAGAAGAAAGATATGGCTTCCAAATATCATATAAAAGACGACGAATTGGCCTGGGAAGCAGCCGGGGAAGGAATCGAACGTAAGATTATGGGATATCAGCCGCATTTGATGCTGGTAAAAGTGCATTTTAAAAAAGGGGCGATCGGTTACAAGCATACCCATGCCCACGAACAGGTGTCTTATGTGCTTTCGGGCCAGTTCGAGGTGGAGGTCAATGGCAAAAAAGAAATTCTAAAAGCCGGAGACGCTTTTGTCATCCCGGCCCAGGTGGAGCACGGAGCGGTTTGCCTTGAAGAAGGCATTTTAATCGACACCTTTTCGCCCATGAGAGAAGATTTTCTTCAATCATAAATTCATTAACAGTAAAAGAGGAGAAGTTATGCGACGCGTTGTTTCCATTTTTACGATGATTTTGCTCCTGAGTGTATTCTTGGGGGCAAAACAAGGAATCGGCCAGACGGTTCATTATGTTGCCGCCGGGACCGATGTCTTGAAAGCGGCCATCGATGCGGCTGCGCCGGGCGATATCATTGAATTGACCAGTAGCGGCGGGGCTTATTTATCCAACGATCAAATTGTGTTGGATAAAGATTTGACCATTCGCGGGGCTGAAGACCTGCAGGAAAAACCGGTATTGGAATATGTCGGGTCTTCTACGGGAGCTTATATGTTTAAGATCATCGGTTCGCCTCGCGTAACATTTAAAAATCTGGAATTTAACGGAGACGGCACGGCAGACGGTGCGGCGGCCAAAGCCAAATATGCCTTGCGTCTGGATAACGGCGATTCCACAGGTACCATGCGTGTTTTTGTGCTGGATTGCGAGCTTCACGATTTCAATGAGAAAATCATCAAGCCCTACAAGCTTTGCGGCATCGATTCATTGGTCGTGAAAAATACGATTTTTCACGACGGGGCCAAAGAAGGCGTTACCTTGTATTCGGGTTCTTCCAGCGATCCGGCCGTTTATTTGAACTATGCGGAGTTCAGCAATTGTACCTTTTACGGTTTTGTGCGCGAAGGAATCAAAGGCGACACCAATCCCAATACCAAAGTGCGCGTGAACCATTGCACTTTTTACGATTGCGGCGGCAGCTCCAAAGCGATGATCTATTTTGATGACATGACGGACGTGGAAGTTAAAAATTCCCTATTCGTACACAACAGTTATGCCAATTATTTCAGCCGTTTCGAATCTTCCGACAATGTATTTGATCATAATGGCGTGTGGGATGTGGCCAGTTGGAAAGTTTCCAATGCGACCGTCACGGATTCCCTGCATGCCGATCCCATGTTTCAAGATGCGGCCAACGGCGATTTCACCCTATCGGACAATTCCCCCGTTTTGGGTAAAGCCGATGACGGACATGCTCTGGGTGATTTGCGTTGGGATCCGCAATATTTGCAACCGCAAGTGATTCGGCTCGAAGCCGGAACCGATGTTTTGAAAGATGCCATTATGCAAGCCAATCCGGGCGATACGCTGGAATTGGTGACCAGCGGAGGTAAGTATCTTTCAAACGACCAAATTGTTATTGACAAGGATATTGTCATCCGCGGAATGAAGGGCCTGGAATTCAAACCGATTGTGGAATACATCGGCTCTTCCACCGGTGCTTATCTGTTTAAAATTATCGATTCACCGCATGTAACGTTTCAAAATCTGGAATTCAACGGAGACGGTACGGCAGACGGTGCGGCAGCCAAAGCCAAATATGCCCTTCGGCTGGACAACGGCGATGTAAACGGCACCATGCTGGTGCAGGTACTGGATTGCGATCTGCATGATTTTAATGAAAAGATCATCAAACCGTACGCCAACTGTGGCATCGATAGTTTGATTGTACACAATACGACCTTTCACAATGGTGCCAAAGAAGGCGTTACCTTGTATTCGGGTTCTTCCAGCGATCCGCAGGTCAATTTGCATTATGCCGAATTTATGAATTGTACTTTTTACGACTTTGCTCGCGAAGGCATCAAAGGCGATACCAATCCCAATACCAAAGTACGCGTGAACCATTGCACGTTTTACGATTGCGGCGGCAGTTCCAAGGCGATGATCTATTTTGATGACATGACGGACGTGGAAGTTAAAAATTCCCTATTCGTACACAACAGTTATGCCAATTATTTCAGTCGTTTCGAATCGGCGGATAACCAATTTCACCATAATGGTGTGTGGGATGTGGCCAGTTGGAAAGTTTCCAGTGCCACGGTTTCCGATACGTTTCATGTGGACCCCATGTTTAAAGATGCGCCCAACGGCGATTTTACCTTAGCGGACAATTCACCGGTGCTCACTTTGGGCGATGACGGCGATGCTTTGGGCGATTTGCGCTGGGCCGCACATCCCGGGCAATATCGTTTGAATGTTTACATTACGGGCAACGGTTCGGTCAAAGCCGATCCGGCCGGGCCTTATTATGATCCAGGCACGGTGGTAACCCTAACTGCCACCCCGGCCGACGGCTGGAAATTTACCGGTTGGTCCGGCGATGTAACTGTTTTCCCGCCGGACAATCCCGTAGCCACGGTAACCATGGATACCAATAAGGTGGTGCGGGCCACATTCGAAAGCCTGGCTCCCAAACATACCGTAACCGTAACGGTTGAGGGCATCGGGCATGTGGAATACGATCCTCAGCCTCTTGAGGGGAATCGCTACGACGAAGGAACGCAGGTCACTTTAACGGCTGTCCCGGATTCTTCGACCTGGGAGTTCGTCGAATGGAGCGGTGATTTAACAGGCAGCGATAATCCCGTTTCCTTTACCGTGATGAATGATATGAATATTACGGCTCATTTTCGCAGCACATTGCCCCAGTTTACATTGGATATCGATACGGTGGGCCTGGGAGGCGTAACAGCCGATCCGCAACCGATTTTAGGCACATACGATTCTTTAACGCAGGTGGTTCTCACGGCGCAACCCGTGCCGGGTTGGCAATTTGACGGATGGAGTGGCGATTTAGTTAGTACGCAAAATCCGGATACGATTATCATGGACGGCAACAAACATGTGGTTGCCACTTTTTCGGAAATTCAAACCGGCACACACGTGCTGCAAATCGACACGACCTGGGATTTGCGGGATGCCGTGGAATTTGCCAACAACAATTCTCACATCGATACCATCATGTTAATGACAACGGGAACCTATACTTCCACTTCGACCTCGGATGTGGCTATTTTAAAGCCCGTTACGATCATGGCCAAGCCGGGCCTGCCGGAGAAACCGATTGTCACCAACAGCGATCCTGAGGGGGCAAACTTGGACATCTTCCGGGTCTTTGACGACTTTACCTTAATCGGCGTACGGTTGGACGGAGGAAGTCCTAAGAGTCACGGCATGAAATACGGCGTTCGTTTAAGTAATTACACCAACGGCGATACGGTGCGTTGGGGAACGAACATCACGTTGAAAAATTGTGATTTTGTCAATCTCTATCAGAACAAAGACCCCAAGTACGGTGACGGTCATGCTTTTAAGATCGATAAGAATGTGCGTGCCGGCGTGGTGCGCATAGAAGATTGTACGTTTGCCAACATCGGTTACGAGGCCATTCGTATCTCCGACACGGAAAAATGGCACACCGATCGCTCGTTGGACAGTTTGATCGTGCAAAACTGTACGTTCACCAATATTGATGCCGAGTGCGTGCGTTATTATTCGGACAAAGATACGACCACGGCGGATGCGCCGGTTATTCTGGAACATATCACGGTAAACGGTTCGGCAACCCGTGCTTTTTATCTGAAAAACAGCAGCGGTGCCGTTGTACGCGATATTATCATAGCGAATTCACGTCTTTCCGATGTCGGACGTGATGCCGACCTGATGGATGCGCAGGGCAAAGGTACGGTGGTTAGCCATATCGATACCTTCAATGTGCGCAGCGTACCCATAAAATCGTCCAAAGGCGGAATGGTGGATACCACAACGGTTTGGGGCATTAATCCCAAATTCGAAGATGCCGCCAACATGAATTACACCTTAAAACCGGAATCGCATTTGTACGGTTTGGCCCATGACGGAAAGGCGCTGGGCGATTTGCGTTGGGCCACGCACACAACGGTTAACAAATTACTCACGATCATTATCGACGGTAAAGGGTCGGTAACTCTTAATCCGCCTCCCATCGGCAAAACGTACGATCCCAATACGGTGGTACAAATGACAGCCGTACCCGATTCCGGCTATGTGTTCCAAGAATGGCAGGGCGATGTGAGCGGTACGCAAAATCCCGTGTCCGTTACTATGGACGACAACAAGACCGTTACGGCGGTTTTCAAACTGGGTACCGGGATAGAGGCCGATCAAAGTATTCCTTTAAAATATGCACTTTATCAAAATTATCCCAATCCCTTTAACCCGTCCACGACCATCGCCTTTGATCTGAAAAAAAGCGGGCACGTTACGCTAAAGATTTTCGATGTTTTGGGTCGGGAAGTTGCCACGGTGTTGAATAAACCGATGAAGGCCGGACGGTACAAAGTAGTTTTCTACAGCCCGCGATTGTCCTCCGGCGTTTATTTCTATCAGATTAAATCGGGTCAATTTTCGGCCATCAAAAAAATGCTTTTGGTTAAATAAAATGTTCGCAGGAGCGGAGGCCATAACTTCCGCTCCTTTCTTACAGCTTTAACAAAAGGGTTAGGGAATGAAAAGAGAGGACATTGTTGCAGAGCTGGAAAAGGGCGGAATTATTGCTGTGATTCGCTTACAGGACGGCGCAAAAGCCGCGCCCATAGTCGAGGCTTTGTTGGAAGGCGGGGTGAACTCATTGGAAGTTACCATGACCGTACCCAATGCCGTTGAAATGGTAAACGAATTGAAACAACGATTTGGAGATCGTATTCTTTTGGGAGCGGGAACGGTAGTAACGGCGGAAGGGGCCCGACAAATGCTCTCCGCCGGAGCCGAATTCATTGTGACACCCGTTCTGCTGCCACAGATTGTTGAAATTGCCCATGAACAAAAAAAGCCGGCCTTCATCGGGGCGTTTTCTCCGACGGAAATCTTTCGTGCCTGGCAAGCGGGAGCCGATGTGGTCAAAGTGTTCCCGGCTTCGCGTTTAGGCCCGAAATACTTTAAAGATATTCACGGCCCGTTTCCGCAAATTAAATTAACCCCGACCGGAGGGGTCAATCTGGAAAATGCGGCTGATTTTTTGCAACACGGGGCCGTCTTTTTAGGAGTGGGGTCTTCTCTACTGGATAAAAAACTTATTGCCGACAAAGATTGGGCCGGTCTGGCCCAACGGGCGGCACAATTTAAAGGAATTATCGATCGCTTACGCGCTTAAGGCAGGAGGCAGAATGGAAAAGGCCATTGTTACATTCGGTGAAATCATGTTGCGTTTAGCTCCGTCCGATAAAGAACGTTTGCTTCAGGCACAAATCTTGGAAGCGACTTACGGTGGTGCCGAGGCCAATGTAGCCGTATCGTTAGCATTGTTTGGCCATGCGGTTCGTTTCGTAACGCGTTTACCGGATAATTTATTGGGGGACGGCGCCCTTAAACATTTGCGGGGTTTCGGAGTGGATACCTCTTACATCGTACGCGGAAACGGACGCATGGGACTTTATTTTTTGGAGCATGGCGCATCCCTTCGTCCTTCCAAGGTAATTTACGATCGTGCCCACTCGGCGATCGCAAAGGCTTCGATGGACGATTTTGATTGGCAGCATATATTTGCCAATGCTCACTGGTTCCATATTACCGGTATTACGCCCGCTTTAGGTGGTAAATTGGCGGAAATCAGCCTCGAAGCGGTGCGTAGAGCCAAAGAAAACCATTTGACCGTTAGCTGTGATTTAAATTATCGCAAAAAGCTCTGGACTCGGGAACAGGCTAAACATGTCATGTCGCAAATGGTAAAATATGTGGATCTACTCATCGCCAACGAAGAAGACGCGGCGGATGTATTCGGCATTGAAGCCGAAGGAACGGATGTCACCTCGGGAAATTTGGATGTGGAACGTTACAAATCGGTTGCTAAACAACTAAAAGAAATAAGCGCAGCCCGCTGGGTAGCCATCACCTTGCGCGAGAGCCTGTCTGCTTCCGATAATAATTGGTCGGCTTTATTATTTGACGGAAATGAATTTTATCTCAGCCGGAAATATGCCATTCATCTGGTCGATCGGGTGGGCGGAGGCGATAGTTTTGGTGCCGGTCTCATTCACGGATTAAATACCTTTGATGATCCGGCCAAGGCATTGGAGTTTGCCGTGGCCGCTTCGGCCTTAAAGCATACGATTCCGGGGGATGTCAATTTGGTTTCCGAAGCCGAAGTTTTGCAAATCGTAAACGGCAATCTTTCCGGGCGCGTACAGCGCTAATTAAAAAAATGAAAAAAATTAACGGCAACTCTCGGTACATGGCGGTTTTGGTTTTTAGTTTTTTCGTAAGCTTTTCCGCGCTACTTGCGGCGGATCGGACGGAACATTTTTCGCCGAAGTCGGCCGGGGACGTTTCCGCCTTTTCCCTTCCTTCCGATCGTGCGCTTCTCCAGGCGGTTTTGCCTGTTAACGACACACTGCGCGCCATACGCCGCCTGCCTGAGCAACAGGCTTTGCCGCGCTTGATGAATTATTTAAAGCAAAAAGCACGGAAACGTTTTTATTTTGATTGGCAAAACGTGCGGCAACGCGTGCGACAATATGTGCAAAGCTTTCCGCAAGCAGGTAAATTACATGTAAAACGGGCAGCCGAATTAATGCAAACCTTTCCCGCCGACGTCCCTTGGCAACGTCCTTTGCGCGATTTAACAGGAAAAAATGTAAGTGCCTATGCATTCCGGCATCTGATTCGGCAAAGCAAAATGCCCGATGTCGCATTAACCTATTATTTAAAGAACAACGATAAGAAATACATGAACTACTTTGTCGGGCAGGTACGGAGTTTGCAAGAAGCTTACCGCAAGGGTAAAGTGGAAAGCGGCGGGAATGCCGTTTTCGAAGTATTTCGGGCCGGGAAAAGAGTGCAGCACTGGCTGTTTTGCCACTATCTGTTTTTAGCCTCAAACGATTACACCTGGCAGGATCAATTGCTTTTAATGCGTCTTCTTCTGTGGCACGGGGAAGTTTTATTTGCCCAAACACAAAAGCTGCACCCGGGCAACCACCAAACACGCGGTTTAACGGCCTTGTTCGAACTGGCGGCTTTATTTCCCGAATTCAAACCGGCTGCCCGATGGCGGCAACATGCCATTAACGGCCTGCTTTGGCACATAGAACATGAAGTTAACACTGACGGCTTTCAATTCGAACGGAGCGAACACTATCATAAAGGCGATATCGAAAATTATTTACGGGTTTACCAATTGGCGCGTTTAAACGGAATCGAATTACCTGCGCTCTTTAAAAACAAATTCCAATCCATGTTCGAAGCGTTGGTCAAGTTGGCCTTACCGGACGGGAAGTTACCCGTTCTTCAGGATGATACGGATGGCGGTTCCGATGTGGAAGCCGATCTGAGCGAGCCCATGGCCTTGGGCGCCATTCTTTTTCGTAATCCCGCCTATCGCTATTTTGCCGCTGACCGTTGGCCGCAAACCTACTACTGGTTGTTACGGCAAAAACAATTGAGCGAATTTTTCCGCTTGCCCAAAACGAAACCGCAGTTGGGATCGATTGCATTGCGCCAAACCGGTTATTACGTAATGCGCGACGGCTGGCAACCGGATGACCATTATCTGCTTATTTCCGCCGGATTACAAAAGAAAAAGCCCGATCATCAACACGGCGATATGCTGGGGATTATTGCTTATGCCGGCGGAACGATGTTTTTACCGAACTATAAGGTGCATTACAATCGGCCGGACTATTCTTATTTAAAAAATTCGTGGGCCAAAAATGTCGCTCTGGTCGATAGCCAGGTTCAGGGACAAATTTGGCTTGCCAATCGCGGCGGTTCGGGATTCGGGAAATGGAAGGAATTGCCGCAACCGAGGGTTTTGTGTTGGCAGCCCGGAGAGAAAATCGATTATTTCTCAGGCACTCATAACGGTTTTGCTAAGCGAAGCGTCAAGTACGACCGTACGGTCTTTTTTATCAAGCATGGCTTTTGGTTGGTACGCGATCGTTTTCAGGCAGCCGGTCGGCACACTTACCAGCAGGTGTGGCAGGGGGCATTGCGCCAGGTAAGCAACCGCCGATTGCAGCGGGTTCTGGCCAACGGAAAAACCGCTTCCATTCTTCAACTCGGGGCGCAACCGTTTACGGTAATTCGGCACACATTTACGGGCCACCACAATACGGTTTTTCAGATAAAGCAAAAAGGGAATTTTACTTTTTTTACTCTAATTACCGATGGAAACATTCGCCGGCTGTCTGAAAGCGTTGTGCAATGCGCGGATTATTTAATTGAGATGCGTCCGGAATTGGCACTTTCGGATCGGGTTGCCTTTTTACTAAAAGGCGTAATCCGCCGCGGGGAAATGCCCGCTGTTTTAATCTCGGTTCACGGAATGTTATTCAACGGCAAGAAAATCACCTTTGCGCAACCCGTGGATTTTCAAGTTTTAAATGTCACAGGTAAAACGATAAAAATGAAAATATGGGGAACGGGCCCGGCCAGGCTAAAGGATTTGGGCCCGTTCTTAGTTGAGAAAGGGGGAAAAGCAACATGCGGTTCCGTTGTCCTTTTACATTTATGAGCGTAAAACAAACATTTTAGAAGCGGAGGGCCAATTGTGAAAAGCACCATACGTTTAAGTATTCTGTTGGTCGTTTTTACATTTTTCGTAAGTCCGCTACGGGCAGGCAATACCGGGAAGTTGGCCGGTATCATTACCGATGCCGAAACGGGCAAGCCTTTACCCGGGGCAAATATTGTGGTTTCGGCACGATGGGTTAACGGACAGGAAATACCCTTAAGTGTACCCACCGGTGCGGCCAGCGGGTTGGACGGTACCTATTACATTCTGAATTTAAGACCCGGTTTTTACACGGTTGAAGTGAGCTTTATCGGCTATCGCCCTAAAAAATTCACCAAAGTGGCCATTACGGTTGACAAAACAACCCGTCTCGATATTGCTCTGCATAGTGAGGTTTACAAGGGTGAAACCATCCAGGTGGTTGCCTATCGACCGGCGGAAGTGGAAAAAGACCTGACGGCGACCAAACAGGTGTACAATGTGGAAGACGTTCAGGCAATTGCCGGTGTGGCTAATTTGAACGATATTTTGCAATTGCAGGCCGATGTGGTGGACGACCATTTCCGCGGTGGCCGTGTGGGTGAAGCAACCTATCTTTTTGGCGGCGGACTGGTCGTAAATCCCATTAACAATAGTCGCGCTTTTAGTCCCATTGTAACCGCCCTGGATCAGGTCGAGGTGTACACCAGCGGATTTAGTGCGGAATACGGAAATGCCCAATCGGGTGTGGTGAATATGATTCCCAAAGAAGGCGGTAGTCGTTGGCAAAGCCGTTTTGAGGCCGCTTCCACCATTCCTTATTACAAAACGTGGCAGGGGAATCCTTACAACCCCAAGAATCTGTATTTCAATGCTCTCCTTTCCCATCTGGAAGAATGGATGAAGGAAAATCCGACTAATCCCGGCAAACCCTTGTACGATTTGGGTTATGGATTTGGCCCTACCTATTTGCCGGTGCGCATTGTTTGGCCGCCTGTTTTTTACACCCGTGACGATTCTCTTAAAATTGCCGGTTTGGGGCAAAAAGCTTACGAACAAGCTTTTCGTGAAATCGGTATGCAAACGCCCAAGGCCATGGACAAGCGTATCGATTTTTCCACAGGCGGTCCGTTGACTAAACATTCAACCATCTTTTTAGCGGCCAGGCAAACCACGTCTGCGGCGATTGTACCCATGCCAAATCCGCAAACCGACCGGCAAGTTCTGTTGAATTGGGCCTATCACCCCAATGTTTCCAATAAAATAAATATTACCTATTTACTCGATTTCAATCATCGCTATACGTTAAGTAATTTTTTGCGCTATATGTTCGACCGTTCCATGAATGCCCTGTACCGGGAATCCCTGACTCGTCAATACGGCCTTCGCTGGAATCATGTGTATTCGCAATCTACCTTTTCGAATGTGCGCTTCAATATTCTGGATATTCGTTCCAAACAGCGCATCGAGTTGATGAATCCCGGGGAATTTTACGAGGAATATTCCAACGGTACCAATTGGACGAATTACACGGCACCTTCCAATCATCGCATCGGACAACCTTCTGACGATTATGGGAACCAAAATACGATTACCTACAATTTTCAGGCGGATGTGAGCAGCCAGTTAAATGGCCATAATTTGGTTAAAACAGGATTGCAATTCTTTTATTACGATGTGGATGTTAATATGGATATGAACATTACTACCAAGGGCAATTATCGTAAAGTGAAATTCAACAATTTCCCCTATGAAGGGGCCTGGTTTATTCAGGATAAAATGGAATTTGCCGGTATGATCGCCAATTTGGGTCTGCGGTTCGATTTTTATCAGCTCAATACAAAATATTACGGCGATCGTTATTCGCCTTTACGCGAGCCCAACTTTAAGTTACGTACCAAAATGTACAGTCGTTTGCAACCCAGAATCGGTATTTCATTTCCGGTTTCGGAACGGGCGGTTTTTCACCTGAATTACGGTACATTTACACAGCGTCCGAACTTTAATCAATTGTTTTACAATCAGATTACACTGAATAAAGATGTGGACGTTCTGGGTAATCCCACATTAAAACCCGAAACGACCAATGCTTACGACTTCGGGTTGGTTTACGGCTTGCCTCTGGGATTTCGTCTGGATGTGAGCGCTTATTACAAAGATGTTAAAAATCTTGTGGAAAGCGCCTATTACAAAGATAAGAATTTTGAAGAATATCGGACGTATGTCAATCGTGATTATGCGGATATTAAGGGCTTTCATGTAAATTTGGAAAAAATAGGTCGACACTGGCAGGGCTATATTCGCTACAACTACGAATCGGCCAAAGGAAAAAGCAGTAACGATTTGAACGCCCCCGTCATTTATTTCGAAACACCCGATCCTACATACGGTCATGTACGGTTACCCGATCCGGAAGATGTGTATTTGGATTATGATCGTACACATAAATTTCTAGTTAATCTTCGGTACACCACTCCGGAATTTTTCGGGCCGAGTATTTTGGGTCAGCATCCGTTTGGTGCATTTACCGTGAGTAGTACCTATCGGCTTATGACGGGCCGGCCTTACACTTGGGACGAAAGCGGACAGGGCTTAAAATACAATAAACGTACACCAACCGAACACGAATGGAAGATGCGATTACAGAAGAAATTTGTTTTTGGCGGCACGAAAATGACTCTTTATGTGGAAGGTTTTAATTTGCTTAACGAGAAAGTGTACAACTATTCACGGACATTCAATGACGAACGCGAGACGGCTCGTTGGGAACAAGGTCAAAATGTACTTATTTACAACGAATATGCTCCTTACACAACGAGCCAGGCTATTTACATTTTAAGCAATCAACCTCGCCATTATCGCATGGGAATTATCTTTAACTTTTAAAAAAGCTGGGGTGTGCAATGACAAAAAAAATAATTACCATTTGTATTCTTCTCCTTATGGGAATTGCCACAAGCCAGGCGCAACTGGAATACCGCATTCATAATCGCGGCATGTTGCAGGAAACCGAGTTTAATGATGGTACCATAGGGCGCCCATGGCAAACGGGTGAAGCCGGGAACCGGGCAACCACGCCGGTAATGGAATGGCCGCCCTATTCCGCAGCGATTGTAAAAGGACTGGAATACAGCGGGCAGCACAATATTTTGGGCGCGGGCATGTACATGGCGGCCAATCTGGACGGAAAACCCGGAAAGGATAATCGCATTTACGCCTTATGCGGAGGGGTTGGCGCCAGTTCTCCGGAAAAAGTTGTCGGGGTCTGGAGCT
The DNA here is from genome assembly GCA_964532875.1 of uncultured Caldithrix sp. Taxonomy (GTDB): domain Bacteria; phylum Calditrichota; class Calditrichia; order Calditrichales; family Calditrichaceae; genus Caldithrix. The sequence continues at coordinate 23,328 of CAZHIZ010000025.1, forward strand.
ATCCTCTTTCCATGAAAGAAATTGATAATTACCCGGTGTTGCCAAACGGAGAGCTGAATCCCGATTATAATCCCGATGAAGCGGAACAAATTATTATTGCCAAATGGGCAACGCCTCTGGGTGTTACGGTTACCCGTACTTCGCGCCAGTGGAGCTATCCCGATTACGATGATTTCATTATTTACGAGTATGAACTGGATTACAATGGCGATACGGACGGAGATCCGCTGACCATTGAGCAAACAACAACTTTAAAAGATTTTATGGCCTTGTTTATTTACGGATTTGCACCCTCCATGTACGGCTATCAACGTGTTTATCAAACATGGAAATACGACGGTGGCATTTATCGCGGCGACCAAAATACTTACTGGGATGCGGATTATTGGTTGGCCTTTAATTTAAATTTGCGAACGAATTTGCGGGATGAATGGGCCAAGCCGGAACCGGATTTCGATTTGTTTAAATATCAGGCGGAAACGGGATACCTGGGCGGCGGTTTGTTAAGCCCGCAGGCACCCGGGTATTGCATTTTGTATTACGATACGACCCATCTGGCCATTGTCGATCCTTACAATCCTCAAAGAAACGAGTCGGAAGCGGTGAATATTTTAAGAACCGTAGCCGGTGAATATTTTGAGATTGATGAACACGGACATATCAAACAACCGTGGTCTAACAAAGTAAGTACCGGCAATACCCGAAGTTCCAAAATGAAAGATATGTCTATTAATCCGGACAATCGCTGGAGCGGTGTTTACAGCGAAGGAAGCACCACCTGGCCGGAAGTCCCGAGCCCGCGTTGGTACGGAAGGGCGGCTTTTAATTACCGTCAAAGTGTGGATGCCGGGCAAAAGCACACGGTATTCGGTCCGTACACCTTGCACCATGGCGATAAGCTGTATTTTTCGTTAGCCGAAGTTGTGGGGTATGGGGCTCAGGCGGGAAAGCGGGTTGAAGGAGGCCCGGCCGTAAAAGGAGTATTGCATCAATGGAATCGCCTTCCTTCCTGGGATCGCATTGTCACATTCAACGGCAGACAATACACCACGCAGGGCTATTTGACGGAATATGGCTATCCCGACTACGTAAATTCCTCCGTGCGCAACGTTCAGCAGGTTGCGGACAAAGCGTTTGCGGCTTATCTGGGTCATGAACCGGCCCTTCCCGTGTGGCCGGAGGACAATCCCCGTCACGGGGTTTACAAAATTCCCATTCCTCCGCCGGCACCGGCGATTACCGTTGAAAATACGCCCAAAGCCGAGGTGCGAATTACGTGGGGGCCTCAGGTGGAAAAATTTGATGTTCCCCGTCTTACGGGAAAGATCGATCACTACAATGTTTACCGCGGTATTATGGGTATGGGCCCGTGGAAGTTGTTGGCCTCCATTCCGGTGGGACAAATGAAGGGTGACCATTACGAATTTCTGGACACGGATCAGGATTTCAAAATAGGTGAAACTCGCTATTACGCCGTTACTTCGGTGGATGTGCACGGAAATGAGAGCGGGAAAACCAATTTGACCAAACACCAGAAAAATGTAGGGGCTGTTGAAAAGTTAAGTACCGTATATGTCGTACCCAATCCGTTTGTTTTACGTTCCGGCTTTACGGGAAGCGGTGAAGTGGCCAAAAAAATCGGATTTTACAAATTACCGCGACGTTGTACTATTCGCATTTTTTCCTATGCCGGCCAGTTGGTACAAACCATTCAACATAACGATCCGATCTATTCCACCGAATGGTTTCAGGTAACGCGCAACGGGCAAGACATTGCTTCGGGTATTTATTTTTATGTGGTCACCACACCGGACGGTGAGCAGACAAGCGGAAAATTTATCATTATTAAATAATGAAATTGGAGAAATAAAATGAAAATTCGGACACTTTTTTTGCTGGGGTTATTAGCCGTTACGCCTTTATTCGCTTTCGAAAAGGTCGGCACAACCTCTTTCCAATTTCTAAAGGTCGTTGCGGATGCTCGTTCCATGGGCATGGCCGGAGCGTACACGGCGGTGGTCGATCATTCCGATGCCGTATTCTGGAATCCGGCGGCGTTAACGCGCATTCAGGTTCCGGATGCTACTTTTTCTTACATGAACTATTTTCTGGATGTCAAGCATATTTCCGCCAGTGCTTCTTTGCCGTTGGGTACGGCCGGAACATTGGGTTTCCAATTTATGATGGCCGATTACGGGAAAATAGATGTTACGCGGGTGAGCGCTCTGGGCTTTGTCAACGGGGTGTACAACCCGGGATTAACCGGGCAGACCATTAATCCCTATGCCATGGTTGCCGGAGTCTCTTTTGCCAAACGACTAACGCAAAAATTTTCATTCGGCCTCACGGCAAAATTGGCCCGGGAAGATATGGATTTTACAAGTCCCTATGCTCGTTCTCAAAAAAATTATGAACTGGCCCATAACGCACTTATGTTCGATATGGGATTACTTTACAATACGGGATTCCGTTCGGTACGCATTTCGGCGGTTATCCGGCATTTCGGGCCTAATGTAAAATACATCAGTCAATATTATCCTTTGCCCCAAATGTTGAATATCGGGGTTTCGGCCATGCTTTTTTCCGAAGACGAGGCTTTGTTTTTTCATGCACCACACCAGCATCTGCAATTTGCCTTCGATTTGGTGCAAGCCCGAGATTACGGTCAGCAGTACAATTTGGGATTCGAATATGCCCTTTACGACGTACTGTTTTTACGAGGCGGTTATCGCATCAATTACGACACGGAAGGATTATCGTTAGGTTTCGGACTCCGATTCAAAAATTATCGCATCGATTATGCGTTTAACGATTTCGGCCAGTTTTTAGGCCATGTGCACCGCTTTTCGTTTGGCATTAATTTGAAATAGTTTTGGAGAATAAACCATGAAAAAAATAACAGTTGTAATATTTTTGATCGTTATGGCCTTCTGGGCAGAGGCTTGGGCCCAGCATCGTGGCGATTTGCTTTCGTTCCAGGGCATTGACGAAACAACGGACGGAGGAGCGGAGTCCATGGCCATGGGCGGGGCTTTTACGGCCATGAGCGGTTCAATCGACAATCTGTTCCACAACGTTGCGGGCTTAGCCGCACTTAAAAAATACACGATTTCGATCGGCGGAAATTATTACCGAAAGGATTGGTGGGAAAATCAGGTCTATCGTCCTGACCGTTATTTCGTGACTTTGCCTTTCTATCTGGAAGGCATGTACGTCCCCGATCCGAAGAATAACGGGGTTCTTGATCGGGATTTGGCTCTGGATTCCAGTTATGTGGTGCAACCGCCTCGTGATGCCGGTAAAGAGGTGGACAGTCGCGCCGCAGCCGACTGGACGCGTCGCAAATCCGCACCGGTATTCAACAACATTGCATTAGCTTTGCCCTTCGAGTTGCTAAAGCACAAAATCGTAGTGGCGGCGGCTTATCAACAAAAGATAAATTTTCTGGATTTTGATCGTAACGATACCTATTTGGTGCCACTTATCGGGTATAGCGGCTATCAGGGCTTTGTACCGCGTATTAACGGTAATGACACTTTAAATCTTCAATGGTACAAATATTCGCGGGAACGTACGGGAACCCTCAAATCCTTTCGGTTAGCCATTGCCGGGAATATTACCCAACGGTTCAATGCCGGGGTATCGCTGGAATTCGTCTCCGGCAAAAGTACGGATTGGTTACGTTTAAATAAAAACGGTTATTTCGGACTGATTGACGAAAACAAATTCTTTTTCAGTTACGATACGTTAAACCATGAAGAAAAAGGGACATCGGATTTCTCCTCCTTTAACGCTCACATCGGCCTACAATATCGGTTTGATCATGTTACGGCAGGATTGAATGTTACTCTGCCGCGGACCTGGAACCGTCAATGGAGCTATTCCATTCGTGAGCAAACGGCGCTAAATACTTCCAAAAGGGAAAAAAGCGGAAAAGATCGTTTTGAAGTCCCTGCGGTTTATCAATTGGGGCTGGCCTTTATTCCGGTCAAATCGTTTACCTTTTCCATGGCCTATCGTTGGGCGCCTTATCACCACGCTACGTTTAAATTGGCCCGGACGGACAGTACCTTCCGTCCCTGGCCCAACCAACATGCCGTGATGGCCGGCATACGATATTGCGTTAATTCTTATTGGATTTTAATGGCGGGCTACCGTTGGGAATCGGCTGTTTTTGTGCCGGATGGTGCTGCCTACCGCGCCTACGGGCCTTATAAAACAAGTGTAACCTTGGGGACTAAATTGGCTTTTGGGTCATGGGGAAGTTTGGTGCTGGCTGCCGAATTCAGATCTTTAAAATATCATGACACGTATTTTAGCAATACCAATTATGCCAGCGAAAGATTCCAAAATTTTATGATAGGATATGTGTATCAATTTTAAAGGAGGATTAAAATGAAACGTTTTATTTACCTTTTTGCGGTAACGATGTTATTATTCGTTATCCACCAAAGGGCCTGGGCCTCACATATTGATGTTACCGATCAATATGATCTAAAGATGGCTCTTGATTATGCCAAAACGGCCAATATCGATACGATCTTTTTAACGACGTCCGGCGGAGTTTATACGACCACCGATACCATGGCTTTATCCGTGCTGGAACCTTTGGTGCTGATGGCCGCTCCGGGATTGGCCGAAATGCCTATCATTACCAACAGCGATCCGAATCAAAAGGTATTGGACATATTGCGTATTTATGCCGATTTTACCGTGGAAGGAGTAATTTTCGACGGGGGAAATGAAGTGAGCCACGGCATGAAGTACGCCTTGCGTTGCGATAATGATCCGGTGCGCGGCTACACGGTGGACCCGGATGCGGACATTACCGTAAAAAATTGTATTTTTCGCAATTTTTATCAGGACAAAGATCCTACCAAAGACGGCCATGTATTTAAAGTGGCAAAAGTGAAGGTCGGTACGGTACGCTTTGAAAATTGCCTGATTGACGGCACCGGATATGAAGCCATTCGTCTTTCCGATACGGAAAAATGGGCCACGGACAAAACATGCGATTCGCTGATCGTTAGAAATTGTACGTTTACACGTTGTAATGCCGAAGGGATCCGTTTTTATGCGGATAAAGATACTTCCACGGCGGATGCGTATGTCCTTTTGGAACACTTGACATTTTACAATTCGGCAACCCGTGTTATGTACATTAAAAACAACCAAAATACCATTGTACGCGATATTATTGTGGCGCATTCGCGGCTTTCCACCCATGGCCGGGATGATTTTATCATGCAAGTACAGCAAAAAGGATCAACTATCAGTAATGTCGATACATTCCAGGTAACAACACTGGACGGAACGTACGATCCCGACAAATTAATTTATGTGGCCAAAAACGGCGGCAAAGGAGTGGATAAAAACACGATTTGGGGTTTTGATCCGCAGTTTAAAGATGCGGCCAATTTGGATTTGACATTAATGCCGGGTTCGCATGCTTACTATGCCGGGCATGACGGAAGCGCTCTGGGAGATTTAAATTGGGCTACGGAAACGCCAACGGTAATTCCCTTTAACTATGACATTCAGGGCTCGGGTACTTTGCTTTTTGATCCGCCCCTGCAAGGATTCAGCTACGATCCGGGTACAAAGGTTACGGTTACGGCCGTTCCCGATTCCGGTTGGCAATTCAAAGAATGGCAAGGTGATGTCAGCGGAACGGATAACCCGATTACGATTACGGTTGACGCTGCCAAAAGCATTACGGCCATATTCGAACAGGCTACGGCCATCGGGCAAAACGCTTCGGTATTAAGGTCATTCGCTTTACAACAAAATTTTCCCAATCCGTTCAATCCGCAAACAACCATTCGCTACACTATTCCACAACAAAGTTATGTGCAACTTACGGTTTACGATCGAAACGGGCGGATTGTACGAACTCTGGTGAATACCGTGCAGGCAGCCGGAACTTACTCGGTACGCTTTATGCCGCAGGGCCTGGCTTCCGGTGTTTATTTTTATCGGCTGACCGATGGGAAACATCATGCCGTGCACAAAATGCTTTTGATTAAATAAAAGCTTTTTACAATTAGGTTGACTTTTAAAAGGAGTGCCCTCAAAAGCACAGGGATGTGTTTTCTGTTTTGGCGAAGCAAAAAATAATGCTTAATTTAACCGAGGGCCTGTTGAAACGGCCGGATTTAAAAAATGGAATCGAAAGTGAAATTAAAATACATATATGTTTTCATCTTGTTATTTTTCTTAGGATTTGCGCAAAGCAGGACTATTCCGGTTTCGAATGCGGCGGAAATTAGCCAGGAACTTGCAACCTTGCTCCCCGGTGATACGCTGTTGATGAAAAACGGTTATTGGACGAACCAGACCATTGAATTCAAGGCACAGGGCAGTGCGCAAAAGCCTATTGTTTTAAAAGCGCAAACGCCGGGGAAGGTTTGGATCACCGGCCGTTCCAACTTGCGCATCGGCGGGCAATATGTGGTCGTTGACGGTTTGTATTTCGTAAACGGATACAGCCCGAACGGAGCCGTTATTGAATTCAGAGATGCCTCCAAACATGCGGCTGTTCATTGCCGGCTGACCAATTCCGCCATTGTGGATTTCAATCCGCCCAGTAAATCTACGGATTACAAATGGATTTCATTGTACGGAAGTTACAATCGGGTAGATCATTGTTATCTGGCTGGTAAAAATCATCAGGGAACCACGCTGGTGGTTTGGCTTTCCACCAAACCCAATTATCACCGCATCGACCACAACTATTTCGGACACCGCCCGGAACTGGGCAACAACGGTGGCGAAACCATTCGCATCGGCACCAGCGATTATTCGCAATACGATTCTTACACAATGGTGGAATGGAATTATTTCCGACAATGCGACGGTGAGATTGAAATTATTTCCAATAAATCATGTAAAAATACCTACCGCTACAACACCTTCGAATCGTGTAAAGGAACGCTTACTTTAAGGCATGGCAATTCTTGTGACGTGTATGCCAATTTCTTTTTGGGTCATCATGTCGATCGCAGCGGCGGCGTACGCATAATCGGTGAAGATCACCGTGTTTACAATAATTATTTTCAGGATTTACAGGGAACAGGGCTAAGGGCAGCCCTTTCGCTGATGAACGGGGTGCCGAATTCACCTTTGAATCGCTATTTTCAGGTGAAACGCGCGCAGGTCCTTTTTAACACCATTGTGCATTGTTACGAGCCTTTGGTTATCGGGGCCGGGGCCGATGATGAAAAAACGTTACCCCCGAAAGATTGCATCATAGCCAATAACACCATTCTTTCGTCGGATTATCATCCCATTGTGACCTTTGAGGTTCAGCCGGTTAATATGACCTGGGAGGGCAACATTTTTTACGGACCGGAGCCAGGATTTGATAATATTCCGGGTATCCGTCTGCAGGATCCGTTGTTACAACTTGCCGGAGACAGTTTGTACCGTCCGCTCCCGGGCAGCCCTCTTATCTCGGCGGCTCAAGATACGTTTTCCTTTGTTACGCACGATATGGACGGCCAGTTGAGAACGGAGCCGAAAGACGTCGGCGCCGATCAAATCAGTACGGATTCCGTGACCGTTTATCCTTTAAAAGCGGGAGACGTGGGCCCTGATTGGTTTCCTCCGCAAGCGCCTCCAGTCCCGGTTATTCAAGTTAAGGCGGGACGGGATTCCTTGTCGGCTGCTTTGCAAAGAGCCAACGACGGAGATATTGTAGAGTTGATTACCGGGGGCGGAGTTTATGCGCTGACCGCGCCCTTGAAAATCGATAAACATATTACCATTCGCGGGAAAAGCGGTTTGGATTCCATGCCACGCATCATGCCGGACACGGCCATTGATACGTTACACAGTTTATTTCGATGGGCGGCTGCCAAACGTCTTGTCCTGAAGAATTTAATTGTCGATGCCCGGAATAAAAGCAAATATGTTTTTGAAAACAGCCTTCGTCATGTGCAATTGCAATGCGATTCCGTTACCTTTTTGAACAGTGCCGTCGATACCTCCGGGGCGTTGTTTTGGGCGCATGCCGGCAGTTTGATCGATACCCTGCGTTTTGAGAACACGTTGTTTTACCATGGACGAGGCAAATTGATTGTTTCCGACCGGGAGGCGGAAAACAGCGGTTTGTTTGATGTTGCCGATTTGGAAATGAAGAATTGTACGGTCTGGGATTACGCTTCGACGATTATCGATGTTTACGCCGGTGACGATATTCCGTTTACGCCATGCCCTGAAATTCGTGTAAACCATTGTACGTTTTACCGTTGTGCTCATACAGAAGGTAGTGTGATTGACGCACGTCAGGTTGATTTTACGTGGATTGAAAATTCCGTTTTCAGTCAATGCGCTCGGGGCGGAACGGCCGTTAAACTTTACGGCCAGGCTGCGTCGATCGATTATTGCGATCTTTATTTAAGCGGAACGATTGCAGTACAACGACAGGCGCAAATCGGATCGCATATTTGGCAGCTTGATCCTTTGTTCCTTGATCCCGAGCAAGGGAATTTTGAATTGCAAAAAAGCTCGCCGCTTTGGGGCAAGGCCAATGATCATTATGCCCTGGGCGATTTGCGTTGGAGCGGACAAATTATGGGTGTAAGGGAAAAAGAAGATGTGCGCTTCGTGCCCCAACGATTGTTGCTAAGTAACTATCCCAATCCTTTTAACAGCCGGACAACCATCCAATTTTCCAGCCCCCTCACAGGGAATGCTCGCTGGCGTATTTACGACGTAAGAGGTAATTTGCTTGAACAGGGGGAATTGTTTCTGCGTCGGGGCAGGATTGCGCATTGGATATGGAATGCCGGACACCGTGCTTCCGGTATGTATTATCTGCAAGTTAAAATACAGGGAAGGTATTTTACTCGTAAACTTATTTTATTAAGGTAAAAATATGAAAATAATGTATTGGGCTTTGCTGTTCTGTCTTGTTGCCGGAAGCCTGCCGCATGTTGATGCCGGGGAACAGTGGCAATCCAAACGTGTTTTTTACGGAGCCAACGGGCATTTGCAATATGTTCGCGATTCGTTGGGCAATATCATACCGGATTTCAGTTATGCAGGGTACAAAAACAGTGATCAGGATATTCCCCGGGTTCCGGTGGTTCTGTCAATTGATCCGGTGACCGGCGATAACACGGCCCATATCCAACAAGCGATCGATTCCGTGGCTCACTTACCGTTGGATTCGTCGGGATTCAGAGGTGCGCTTTTATTAAAAGCCGGTACGTATGAAATTAAGGGGACGATCTATTTGAATGAAAGCGGTATCGTCTTGCGAGGTGAGGGAGACGACGACGATCCCGCTTCCAATACGATCTTGAAGGCCGTCGGAAATTCTCCCAAGCAGAGAA
>CAZHIZ010000026.1:0-7968 GCA_964532875.1 uncultured Caldithrix sp.
TCCCCTATTTGTACCACGCAAAAAACACGATGGGTACCAGTGTAATCAGGGAAAATCCCACAACGCTCACGGCATGAAAACTGCCGAGACGAATGAGCATGTAACGGAAATAAAAATCGTTTTTCAAATAAGATCGCCAACGGAAAAAGGTAATAATCAGTACAATTCCGCTCAGCCCAAAAAATAAGACCATCGCCCAAAGAAGTATTACCGTAAAAAGTGTAAAATTATTAAATAGGAACCGGGCATCCGGAGCAATTAAAACGGAATACGAACGAATTAACAAACCGGCGAAAAACAAAACCAGCAGATAGCTTAAGCTCATACCTGTCACTGTGGTGGACGAACGATTGTGCCGCACAGCGAGATAAAAGATGAAATAGGTTACAACCGCCAAAATTAAGCCTAAAGCCAGCCAATAAGACGCGACAGTCAAGGGCCGGTATCCCAACGGCAGGTTCACATATTTAAAATTGGCCGGCAAAATGCTGAAGAGCATCCAAAGATACAAACCGAGTCCTAAAATGAAATCTACCAATAAAGAAAAAATTAAAGAATGGGCAATGCGTCGCACCCAGATCGGTCGAAAATCATCGTCGAAACCGTCTTTGACATACAGCAAAAGGGCTAAAACAAAAAAAATAAAAGAAAAGAATAATTGAAAAGCAATAAAATACAAGATACTGTTGCCGATATTTTCAGGAACAACAGCCCCTTTCAATTGAAATCCGATAGAAAACAAAAAGAGAATTTTCAATAAGCAGAGAAAAAACAGTAAAAACAGGAGAATGTTAAAAAGCGATTTTGTGAAGAAGTTTTTACGATTTTCGGGCAACGGAGCGGCCAGGGCCTTATTCCCGAAGATAACAAGGCCCAAAATAAGCCAATCCAGACCGATGGCCGTTAAAAAAAGATAGTCGAATAACAAGGTTGCCCTCGCTTTTACAGCAAACGCTATTTAAAAAAACGAACGAAAGTTTTGTGCAATTTTTCGATGGCCTCATCCACCGCAGCCTTATCGACAATGAGTGGCGGTACAAAACGCAAGGTCGTACCTCCGGCTACATTGAACAACAAGCCCTGATTACACCCTTCAGCCATCAAATCCGGTGCTTTGTCGCCTACCTCCAGACCCAGCATCAGTCCTTCACCGCGAATATCTTTTACAATATTCTCATACTGTTGTGCAAAATTCTGTAATTGCTGTTTAAAATAGGCACCGGTTGATTCCACCTGTTTTAAAAAAGACGGTTCTTGAACCACCTTTACCGTGGCCAGGCCAGCGGCACAGGCCAGGGGATTTCCACCGTAAGTCGTACCGTGTTCACCGCGCTGCAGAACCGTGCTCAATTTTTCATTGAGCAAAAAAGCGCCTAACGGCAGGCCGCCACCTAATCCTTTGGCTGTGGCCACGGCATCGGGCATTACCCCGCGCTTTTGGTAATAATAAAAGGCACCGGTACGCCCCACACCGGTTTGTATCTCATCGGCCACCACTAAATAACCATATTGCCGGCGTCCTTCGTAAATGGCCTGTAAAACGGCCTCGGACACGGGACGTACACCGCCCTCTCCCATGATGCCTTCATAAAATACGGCCAAAGTGTTTTCGTTAATGGCTTGCCGGAAAGCCTGGGCATCGTCGGCCGGTACCGTTTTAATATGAGGCAAAAGCGGCAAAAAGCTCTTTTGATATTTGGCTTGAATCGTGATGGAAAGGGCACCCAAACTACGCCCGTGGAAGCTGCCTTCAAAGGCAATGATTTCCGATTTATTATGTTGCCTGCCCCACTTTTTTACGACTTTTAAAATTCCTTCAATGGCTTCCGTTCCGCTATTGGTAAAAAAGACCTTGGATAGTCCGCTTAAAAGGATCAGTTGTTCGGCTAATTCCACCTGAACATCCTGAATAAAGTAATTACTGAGATGTAAATTACGATCGAGTTGTTTGAGAAGGGCCTGGCGAATAGCCGGATGTTGATACCCCAGGGCATTCACGGCAATACCGGCCAGAAAATCGAGATAGGCTTTACCGTTTTTGTCGTAAAGATACAGCCCTTTGCCGTAATCCACATCGATGGGAAACGGACGATAAATATTTAACAAATATTTGCGCGCTTTTTCAAAAATATCCATGATTTATTTTTCCAAAAGTATGAGCTGGGTTTTGGCATCGTTGAAGCGTTTGGAATCTTTGTATTTTTCGATGATTTTTTGAAACATTTCCCTGGCCTTATCTTTCATTCCGGCGTCGCGGTAATTCAGACCGGCCAAATAGAGGTAATTGGGCGCTTCGACAAAATCCGGTGCGGTTTTCTGCGCCTTTAAATAATTTTCGGCCGCTTCCCGATGTGCCCCGCGATGCTCTAAGCAGGCGGCATATCCGGCATAAGCCGAAGACAAAAGAATTTTGCTGCCGCTGTAAGAATCGATGAATTTTTTGTATTCCTTCTCGGCCAGATCATATTTTTCCGCCTGAAAATCCAGGTTGGCCAACAAAAAATAACCTTGCAGTGCGGCATCGGTGCCATCGTAGTCCTGAATTAATTGATTTAAAAACTCGCGGGCCTTGGCCGTGTGCATGCTTTGCATTTCCATTTGCGCCTTACCCAGCAGAACTTCCGCTTTTGCCAAACGTTCGGATCGATGATTTAAAAACAGCCAAATTAACAAACCGACCACCACCACGGCCGCGGCAATATAGGTTATTTCTTTGGTGTGCTCTTCAAAATAGGACCTGGCCATTAAAGCGGTTTCGACAAATTTATCCTCTTTCAGGTTCTTTTTGGTGATGCGTTTCTTCTGTGGTTTTAACATGCCGTCACTCCTTACAACTAACAATTCAATCTTTTAAAGTTTAAATATCTAAAAAAATTCAATTTAATTCTAATTAAAAATGTGAAATTTAAGGATAGAATATGATAGAATCAAATGGATTTTCTTTCTCAAAAGGAATTCGGTCTTTCTTTGCCCTGCAAATGCGAATAAAGCTTTCCTGTCAAAAGCATCTTTCTCATTTCTTCAGGCCTGCGAAAATATTTTTGCGCTTCCCTTTCATCTAATTGCCCAACAATCGTTTTTTTCAAACACCTGTGCGCTGGCACAACGATTTTGGGCGGCAAAATGCATTAAATTGCGCCTAATAAAAATAGTTAGTAAATTTTCCGAACTAATTAATGCACGGTCTGTAGCGGAGGGCACATGTTTCGTAAATCTTTTCTTATTCTTCTTTTTGCCGTTGTATCGCTTTGGGCAATGAATCCATTTGCTTTACAAACGGGCTACCGTAATTTGAAGCTTTCGCCAAATGGTCGCTGGCTTATTTACGATCGTTTCGACTCCCCCGGATTGTACCTGTTAAACCGCTCTACCAACCAAGCACTTAAAATTGCCTCCGGAGAAGGTATTGCTCTCTTTGCGCAATGGTCGCCCGATAGCCGGTACGTTGGTTTTAAGCTATTTAAGCAAGAAGGTTCGAAGACATGGCAAATTCCCTGTCTTTTTGATGTCACCGACTCCGCTATTATTCCTTTGCATGATCCCGTTTCATTGGCAGGTGTACCCAGTGTGGACGCTGAGCACAATGTCGTATTTACAATCGGGAAAACTTTATTTTTGACCGATACAACAGGAACTGTTCGCTCTTCGTATTCTCTTCCCGATTACGCCAATTTAACGCCCGTTTCATCCGACGGACAACGGGTTGTTTTCAATGATGCCAATGATCAACTTTATTTTCTCGATTTAAGCAGCGGGCAACAATTTCCCATTACATACGATAATGGCAACTATTTTAATCCCCAATGGAATCCAACCCAATCCGTGCTGGCCTTCCAAAGTTTTGATGGACAAATTTTTGTATTCGATGCTTCCGCGCAAAGAGAAATCTGGCACGCCAAAGGCCTGGCTCCTCTTTGGTCGGCTGACGGCCGCCGACTGTTGTTCGTGCGCAAACAAATCGTGGAAACGCAATCGGTTCTCAATAGCGATGTATTTGCTTTCGATCGGGCAAAGGCTTCTGTGGTACGTTTGAGCGATACTCCCGACATCATCGAAGATTTTCCAACACTTTCTCCGGACGGAATGCTTTTCTTCGAACAACATACGCCCAAAGAACAAGGCCTGTTCAAACGATCCGTATTCAACGCCGCCGGCAAAGTAGCCGACTTCAACGCTCAAGCCGTCCCGATTCAAATTACACACGTTACGCCCGTAGAACAACCCGAATTCGGCCATTTCCCCGGACAATTGACAAAAACCGGCGCCTATCATTTCGATATTCCTTACGTCCACCAATGCTACGACTCCCCCACCTGGTTTAACGGATGCACGGCCTGCGGAGGCACGGCCGCCACCATGTGTATTGCCTATTACAAGATTTTACCGAAACGTCCGCGCACGGTTTACGATCCCTTCCGACACGTTACCGATTACGGGGACTACATCGCCGAAATTTACACGTACAACGGTTTTACTTTCGATATCTGGGCTTACGATCGCAATGGCGTAAAAGGGTACGGCGCTTTCGGCTTTATCGTGCGCCACGGCAGCGAAGCCTGGTCGGATACCAAGGGTTTTATGGCGGAATATGCCCGCAAACACGGCCTGTATTCTTATGTCGATTGGGGGCCGACCAGAACGAAATTAATGAACGAAGCCGACGCCAAACGACCTTTTGTTCTCTTAAACAGCATTACCAGTGCCGGACACTACATTTCGGTCATCGGATATGATAAGAATGCTACCACCGTAATTGTCAACGATCCGGCGGGCGACAAGAGTCTGGGGCATTATGGCGCCAATTATGAGGGCAAAGCCGTTTCGTACGATTGGCCCGGTTACAGTAACGGACACCCCAATTTAAATACCGTGTGGTGCTTTATCTATTTTCGCGATCGCTGTGCCGATTTGGCCACAAATCTCCTTTCGGCCCCGGATACGCTCCTTCTCGGCCGTGCTTTTCGTATGCAGGGCTTTGTTACCAATACGGGCAATAATGTGAGCGACTCTACTAAACTTTTAATTTTCCTGTCGCAAAATCAATCGTACGAACCCACATTGGATTGGGTGATCGACACCTTGGCTGTGCCCGCGATTGCCCCCAAAGATACCTTTTATTTTGAAACGCAGTGCCAAAGTAACGATTCTCTGGTCAGCATCAATTTTTATTTGGGTGTGCACATTCAAACGGTAGATCGGGCCAATGAAGCCTATCTTAAAAACAATACGAAAACGAAAAAAGTGGCCGTAAAAGGTTATCCCATTATCTATCGGGTTTTACCGAGAGGCGAAATCACGGAAAACTCCCCAGAGATAAAAGGCTATTTTGCTGACCGCTTCTCCCCTATTGACCAGCAACATATCCGGATGTCTCTGGATAGCACCGATGTCAGTGACAGTCTTGCGGTCTCCAATACTTCCGTGATATTTAAACCGCAGCAAAAATTATCTACGGGTGTCCATCATGTGGATCTTTGGGTGGCCAACACACTGGGTTTCGAGTCGCACAAAAAATGGGAGTTTACCGTAGCCAGCGAAACGGGCATCGAAGATGCGCTATCGTCTGTGCCCAAACATTTGCAATTGGGTGCCTGTTATCCTAATCCTTTTAATAATCAAACGCGAACGGATTTTCTCACACCGGCTGCCGGGTTTGTTCGCGCGGACCTGTTCAACATTCAAGGACAAAAAGTAAAAACGGTTTTGAATACAAACCTGCCCGCCGGAAGGCATCATTTAATAATTGATGCGGGACAACTGGCCAGCGGAATTTATTTACTGCGTCTGCAAGCACGGAATGAAATCAGAGTGAGGCGATTGCTGTTAATTAAATAGGACTACGATACACAGGCCAACGGAATCACTTGTTCGACGGTTTCTACAAAGACTGAAGGCGGCAGCGGCTTTTATTTATTGTTGCGGAGCTGCAGTACCTGCATTATTTTGGTGTAGTAAATCGGAACAAATAAACGATTTATTTAACCCCCTCCCGGAAACTGCCGAAAATATTTGGAAAGAGTAGCAATAGAAATTAAATTGCTGTCTCGTTAAGAACCTTTTTAATCCGAAGGAACGCGCTACGAGACAAGGAAGGCACCGCAAAAAATCTGAATCCAAAATGTGAATTCATGGTGTCCGATTTACGATTAATCCGGTGACAATCAATTTTTACTAAAAGTGGGATGTGAACCATGCAATCAAAAAATAAACTTAATCCAACAATTATTTTCTTTCTGTTTTTTATTTTAGTCACAAGCTTATTGGCCCAACAAGAAAGCATCTTCCCCAACTTAACCGGTCAGCAGCTCATTGACAGTTTAAGGGCCTACTACAAACCGGCACATGTTTTAAGCTACGATGATGCACGGGACAAAATGTTCGGTGAAATCGACAACTACAACGACAGCGTACGCTGCGTGTACAGCGGCTACACCATTTACATCGATCCCAACGCCGATCCCAGTACCGATGCTTACAATAAAGACATGAACACTGAGCATACCTGGCCGCAAAGCATGGGAGCCGGTGATGGTAATGCCAAAAGCGATTTACAGCATTTATTCCCGTGTCGGGCCGAAGTGAATTCGTCACGGGGTAACGACCCCTATGCCGATATTGATGATCAGGATACGGACAAATGGTGGCGTGACGATTATTATTTAACCACCATTCCCACCTCGCACATCGATGAATACAGCGAAAAAGATAACGACGGCTACTTTGAACCGCGGGAAGATCACAAAGGCAATGCGGCCCGCGCTATTTTTTACATTTATACCATGTACAAAGAACAATTGGACACCACTTTTTTCTACATTCAAAAAGAGACGTTGCGCCGCTGGCACAATCAAGATCCGCCGGATGCCCGCGAATATGAACGGGAAGATCGTATTGCCCCGTATCAGGACGGGAAAAAGAATCCCTTTATTTTGGACACCACGCTGGTACGTCGGGCTTATTTTGAAAACAGTTCGGACACCACCGGTGGAGGCGGCGGCAACAGCTCCCAGGCGCAACCGGGTGATATCGTAATTACGGAAATCATGCAAAATCCGGATGCCGTGTACGATTCCGACGGCGAATGGTTCGAAATTTACAACAACAGCGATCATGATATCGATTTAAACGGTTGGATTATTCGGGATTTAGACAGCGATTCACATACAATTAGCTCCAGTGTCGTTATTTCACCCGGGCAATACTTAGTTCTGGGACGCAATGCGGATAAATCGACCAACGGCGGCGTGGACGTGGCCTACCAGTATTCCAATTTCAATCTGGCCAACGGGGCGGACGAAATTCAATTATTGTTGCCGGACGGACAAACGGAAATCGATCGCGTGCAATACGATGGTGGTCCCAACTGGCCGGATCCAACCGGTGCTTCCATGTATTTTACGGGTGCCCCCGATGAAGATAATGATGTTGGCAGCAAATGGGCGGTTTCCGATTTACCCTGGGATGGTAGTGCCGGAGATTACGGCACGCCTAATTATGCCAATTCAGTGGCTGCTCTTTCGCACAACGAAAGGACCATTCCCGGTAATTTTACTTTATTTAATTATCCCAACCCGTTTAATCCGGTAACTACCATTGTTTGGCAAACTTCTCATGCAGAACACGTTACACTGGAAATCTTTTCGGTAAACGGTCAGAAAGTAAGAACCTTATTTAACGGTTACCAATCTTCCGGTATCCATCGTCTCAAATGGAATGGTAAAGGAAATTTTGGGAATTATTTATCGGCTGGCATTTATTTATTACGTTTAAAAACAGAGAAGACACAGGTGGTTAGGAAAATAATTTTATTGAAATAGAAAAATGTTTTTTGACATGATTTAATTTTGTTATTAAATTAATTGTCTTTGATCGGGGCGTAGCGCAGTCTGGCAGCGCGTGCGGTTCGGGACCGTAAGGTCGGAGGTTCAAATCCTCTCGCCCCGACTTTTTTCAATTTTTTCTTTGATT
>CAZHIZ010000026.1:8068-31527 GCA_964532875.1 uncultured Caldithrix sp.
GGCGGGAAGGTCGGAGGTTCAAATCCTCTCGCCCCGACTTTTATTTTGAACTTTTTCCTTTGATGATTTAGAAAAAATCTCTTGAATCAATTTCCTTCTGAATATCGTAAACGTTACAATAGTGTAGATTAGACCGAGACCAGATAAAATTCTTAACTTCGTAGATGTTCCGTGATTCCAGCATTATAAAGCGAGCGATTTTTATTTGTCCTTTACAAGGACAAAATGATCAGGGAAAGCATTTGTAGTTACAATAATGAATCATCTACGATGATTTTTTATTCCGCCATGCTCTTTTTTAAAAACAATTCGGAATAATCCACCGAATTCATCTTTCTCTGAACGTCGTAGACGTTCTATTATTGTAGACAAAACAAACACCAGATAAAATTCAGAACATCGTAGATGTTCCATAATTATTTTTCCTACAACAAAAAAATTTGACTTTTTTTATTTTGCTACTATATTTATAGTAATTCAACTAATAAAGTAGGAAATGCTATGAAGAAGCCAAACAACTTAACCCCATTGGAATGGGAAATCATGAATACCATCTGGCAATTCGATCAATTTCCCGTAACGGTAAGACAGGTTTTGGAAAAGGCCTATCCTAAAGGAGAAAAAGCGTACACAACCGTGCAAACCATTATGAACCATTTGGTGAAGAAAGGGTTTTTGACTCGGCAAAAAATTGGCCCGGTAAATGTGTATCGTCCAAAAATTTCGGTTAAAGAATTACAGAATAGTGAAACGCAGCGCTTCGTTCAGAAAGTGTTTAACGGCTCCTTCTTTAGCTTAGCCAATTTTTTGCTGAGTTCCGATCGCCTGTCACCGGATGAGTTGGCCAGGCTGAAAGAAATGATAAACAATAAAGACAAGGAGTAGGCAGATGATCGAAATCATTAATATGTGGGGAACGGCCTGGCTACGTTTTTTCCTGGTTTTTGAAATACAAAATACCGTCTTTATCATCTTCATTCTGGCCTTATTGACGATTTTCAAAAATTATCATGCGCGCTTTAAAAAGCAATTGACCGTGGTGGCACTCATAAAAACCCTTATTCCTCCGATTTTATTCATCCCTTCGGTGCCACTCATTGCCGATATTTCCGAATCACCTTTAACAATGCCCTTTGTGTCGCCATCCATTCCCGCAGCAACGCTTTCTTCTCATGTCCATCTTTCGTTTGCCGGTGCCCTTTTCATAGTCTGGATTGTCGGGCTGATACTTGTGCTTCTATTCATGTTACGTGGCTTCTTTAAACTAAGACGACAAGTTCTGGAATCCGACGAATTAAAACTGGATCGATCCGAAATTAACGGCCGAATAAAAATATTCCAACATCCTGACATAATAAGTCCGACGGTTTTTGGATTATTTTCGCCCAAAATTATCTTACCGGGAAATTGGGATCGTTTTTCCGAGCGGATGAAAGATTCTGTTTTGCAACACGAAATTAACCATGTACGCAACGGGGATTTGTATCTGAACGGTTTTAAATTGTTAAGCATTTTACTTCACTTTATGAATCCGTTTCAATGGATTCTGTTACATTATTTAACCCTGTTCACCGAAATGTCCTGTGACGATCAAACGATTCGTGAAATAAAGTTGTCCCCCGAGGAATACAACAATTTTATTTTAAAAGTGGCCGAAATGATGACAATTCCCGTTTTCAGTTCCAGAACATGGGGATTTTCACGAACTTTTCGGCTATTAGAACAACGAATTTCGTATCAACTTAAGCGAAAGGAGAAAAATAAAATGCGAGAATCCAAGTTATTACGTTTCGCTGTGTTTTCTTTTCTTATTTTGGCCATGATTCCCCTGTCATGGCAATGTAGCACAGAGCAAAAAGAAAACACAATACCTACGAATTCCATTGTTTCTGAACAAGCTCGGCAACCCCAAAATATTGTTGATAAAAACGGGGTGTACGCCTTTTTCGCCGTAGACAAAAAGCCGCAAATGCTAAAAAAAGCACGTCCCGTTTATCCGGAGAAGGCGCGTCGGGCCGGAATTGAAGGTTTAGTCATAATAACCGTAACGATCGATAAAAACGGAAAAGTAATTGAAGCCGTGCCCTTTAAAAAACCGATTCCTGTAATTGATTCCAAGGGGAAAGTTAAGGAGATGAGAGTTTGGCAAGGTTTTCCGGAGCTGGAACCTGCTGCGATTGAGGCCGCAAAGAAATGCCTATTTAAACCGGCAGAAAAAAACGGCCACCCTGTTAAAGTTAAAATGAATATTCCCTTTCGATTCCGTCTTAATAGGTAGTCTGTTTCCAACAGGGCATGGACATATTCGCAATTTGCTTTTCCTGAAAGAATCCGCTCTGATATTTCATTAAAATGGCCCACAACGGGAAGTGGGCCATTCCAATTTACAAATTTTCTTCTTGCAACAAACAGCTTGCCTGGCCGGCCCGAGTTTTAAAATAACCGCAGGGTAAAACAGTTTGGCAAATAATCATTCATGCAAACGTTTTAAATAATGCTGCCCAATCCTTTACAGGAATTCAAAAAAGGTGGGATTCCATTAATAGCGGCGGTCGGCATTGAATTCTAAAATTAATTACCTCACAAACCGTATTTAATCAGTACGAATCCGCCGATCAATAAAACGACGAAAGCAATGCTGATCCAATTCAAATATTTTTCAATGAAATTTTTAATAGGTTCGCCGAAGTACCAGAGCAAAAAGGCAACTAAAAAGAAACGGCCTGCTCTGCCGATGCCCGAAGCGATTAAAAAAATAGGAAAATTGATCTTGAAAGCGCCGGCGGAAATGGTAATCACTTTGTAGGGTATGGGTGTGAAGCCCGCGGTAAATACCACCCAAAAGTTCCATTGATCGTACAAATGTTTTACTTTGAGAAATATGGGTTCGTTAAACCCAGGAATATGTGAGAAGAAAAAAGTGGCAATGGGTGAATAGGTATTGGGATCGCTCCACCACAACCAATGACCGATGGCATAGCCTAACGCGCCGCCCAACAAAGAAGCAATGGAGCACCACAAAGCAAATCGAAAGGCTTTATGGCGAGCGGCAATAACCAGGGCAATTAAAAAAGCATCCGGCGGGATGGGGAAAAAGGACGATTCGGCAAAAGCCCATATAAATAACACAATACCGGCATAAGGGGTTTCGGCCCATTGCATCAGCCAATCGTACATCGTTTGAATAATGCCGCCTTTTTTAAGCTGCTCTACTGCCATCCGTGTGCTCCTTTTAATGGTACAAAACGTAACTTGCGAATCGTTTTTTGAACGACTTTTTCCTTGTCTTTCACAAACATGGTTAGTGTCTGCTCTTCTTTATCACCTATGGGTATCAACAGGCGCCCGCCGATTTTCAATTGATCGAACAAATGTTTCGGAACCTGAGGTGCTCCGGCCGTGAAAATGATAGCATCGTACGGTGCATGAGCAGCCCAGCCCAGAGAGCCGTCTCCGATACGAATCAAAACCTGATATCCGTACCCCAATTGTTTTAGGCGTCGCTCGGCCCGAACAGCCAATTCACGTATTTTTTCGATGCTGAAAACAGTGGCACCCAACGCACACAATACGGCGGCTTGATATCCCGATCCCGTACCGATCTCCAGAATGCGTTCGCCCTTTTGCGGATTCAAAACCTGCGTCATCAAGGCCACGGTGTAGGGATGGGAAATGGTTTGCCCGAATCCAATGGGCAAAGCTTTTTCGTCATAAGCCTGAAATTCCAATCCGGGCGCCACAAAATAATGGCGCGGCACTTTGCGCATGGCTTGCAGAACCCGCTCATCGCTAATGCCTTTATCTTTAAGGCCCTGTATCATTTGTTCGATCTTTTTTTCGAAAATCATGAATGCACCAGTTCCTTCAGGATAATATTCAAAAAATGCATCGTATCGTTCACATGCTTAATATATGATTTCTCCCCGTTGTAAATGGTAGGTATGGGAACAAACCCTATGCTAAATCCGCGTTTAGCCGCCTTGACAATCAATTCAGTCTCGATTTGAAACCCGTCCTCGGTCAGCGGTATTTCCTGCACGACCGAACGCCTTAATAGACGAAAACCGCATTGGCTGTCCAGAATTTTTTGTCCGACCACCCAGGAGGTAATGAGAGAAGACATGGTATTGGAAAAAATTCTTGCCAGGGGCATAACGCCGACCTTTCGTGAGCGGTGCCCGATAATGATATCAAAACGATTTGTTTCCGCATGTTTCAGGAAAAGCGGGATCGATTCCGCGGCGTGTTGGCCGTCGGCATCCATCAAAAGTAAAAAATCGCCGGAATGATGTTGCAAGAAGTGTTTCATTCCGGAACGCAGGGCTTGACCTTTGCCCCGGTTGGAAGTTAAACGAATGACCTCCACATTCTTAAACCCGGAAGCAACCCGCGCGGTATCATCGGTAGAACCGTCATCCACAACGATGATGGATTGCGGTTTTTGAGGTAAACGGCGAATCGATTCTAAAAGTTTTGGTAATGAAGTTTGGGCATTGTAGGCCGGAATGACAATATCATACGTCATGCAATCGGATTCCTTTAAAACATCGGAAATAGCGGAAATGTAAAATAATAAAGGGGATTGAAACTCAATCCAATCCCCTTTTCCGTCGGAGCGACTGGATTCGAACCAGCGACCCCTTGAACCCCATTCAAGTGCGCTTCCAGGCTGCGCCACGCTCCGATCGGTACAAATTTAAATACATTCGCGTTGGAATGCAAGCGCTTTAACGAACTTTATTTAACTAAAGTCATTTTACGCATTTGAGTAAAGGCTCCCGCTTTTAATTTAATGAAATAAATGCCGCTGGATAAGGCCGATCCGTCAAAACGAATCCGATAGTAGCCCGCTTCCTGGCGACCATCCACCAAGGTAACTACGCGCTGTCCCTGAATATTAAAAATCGCCAAATGCACCAGAGCTGCCTTCGGTAACTGATATTCAATACTCGTAACGGGATTAAAGGGATTCGGGAAATTGGGCTGCAGAGCAAATTTTTGCGGAATCCCGGATTTCAGCTTCTGAATAGCCGAAGTTTGATCCACATGCACGGCAATCGTATCCTGATCGGTGGCGCCGCTGTCATCCGTTAACGTGGCGTACACATAATAATCGCCGGTGGGGCCCAAGGAACAAATTTCAAGCGAATCCGTTGTTTCGTTGTAAACCGCGCTAATGGAAGTCGGATCGTTTACAGAAAAACTCCAGGTAAGCAAACTATCCGGTGTGTCCACATCCTGCGCATAATCGGCCATGTACAACGAGGTGCAACCGTTTTCTTGCAAATACAAATCATCCGGAAGGCCCACAATTTGCGGAGCATCATTAACGGAATGCACGGTAATGCGCACGGTTGCCGTGTCCAGGCCACCGCGCGAATCGCTCAATTCATATTGCAAGCTGTCTTTCCCGAAAAAGTCCGTATTGGGTTGATAGCTAATCGTGTCTCCGCTTTGTGTGGCCGTTCCGTTTAGGGGATTGGTGATAATTCGAAATGATAAAGAGTCTCCATCGGAATCTGAGTCGTTGTTCAAAACCAAAATCCCGACCATGGTGTCTTCATTGAGATCAGATGAATCATCAACAGCCACAGGCGCATGATCGGCGGGAATTAAACTTAACGAGCCGTAAGCGCTAACGCGACCGGCACCCATTTTGCCCACATATTTGGCATCCAGATGACTATCGATGTTTTCGGCCCCCTGATACAAATAACTTTCTACCTGTTCGGCATTTAAGGCCGGATCGTACGACCAAATAAGGGCAGCCACACTGGCCGAAATGGGCGTAGCCATCGAGGTTCCGCTTAACGAAGAATAGCCACCGCCTTTGTACGTACTTAAAATATTATTACCCGGTGCGCAAATATCCACCCAGGTTCCGTAATTGGTAAAACTGGCGGCATTGTCGTTTTCATCGGTAGCAGCCACGGAAATAACATCGTCGCGGCCGTTTAAATAATTCTGGCTTTCACTGCTTTCATTGCCGGCCGCCACAAAAATCAGGCGAATCTTCGGGTCGGAAGAGGTTGGGGTGGTCGTGCCGTACAAAAAAGTATTCACGGCATCTTCCAAAGCACCGGTTTGGGAAGAGCCCCAACTGCACGAAGCAATCTTTGCCCCGTTTTCCGCCGCATAGACAAAAGCCTGGGCGGCAAAATCCATGGAAACGCGTCCGGACGGAAAATCCTTCCAACCGATGCGTAAGGCCATAATCTTCACGCCGTTCCCTTTACCGCTGGCGTCTTCTCCCCAGCCCCCGGCCGCCGAACCGACACCGGTGCCATTATTGTTAATCGCGGCAACATTTCCCGCGCAATGCGTACCGTGTCCTTCCCCGTCGCTGGGGTCATTATCCGGTACATCGTAATCATCTCCTAAATTTACCAATTGGGGATTCCCGCTGACAAAATCCCAACCAACCCAGTCATCGTTGTACCCGTTGCCGTCTTCATCCACATTGGGGTCGGTATTGGCCATCTCATTTTTATTGATCCAGATATTGCCGCCGATGCTATTCCGGTTGGTCTTATCGGCTTGTGAGCCGGCCAAATCCACGTGCCACCATTCCACGCCCGTATCCAGAACAGCCACAATAATGGAAGTATCGCCGGTTGCAATATCCCAGGCTTCGGGTGCATCGATATCGGCGTCATTACTTTGATTCAAATGCCATTGATCGCTAAAGCGACTGTCATTGGGGGTTTTGTACACCGTATTGATGGGAATCGCCTCTGCCATAATCACCGAGTTTAATTGTTTGTATTGCTTACTTATTTGTTGAGGATCGATTGAATCGGAAAAGTAAAGTAAAAGCCAGTGATTCAAATCTTCGGTTCGTGCAGTCAGGAATTTTTTACTCAATTTAAAATAACGCTGAACACGCGCAACCTGTAAATCTTTATTTAAAGCATCGACTTGGGCCACACCGGTTAAACCCCGGTCAAATTTTGCCGGATTGATGTCGGCCGCCGCCTGACGGTTTACTTTAATGGCAATAACGTTCTTTTTGAATCCAACAAATGAACTGCCGAAAAGGGATTGATTCAAAAAAAGAATAACGATTAAAAGTACAAAACGCTTCATAAAACATCTCCTTTATTGATAAAAAACCTGCATAAATATACGCCTTTCATGGAATGATCTTTTGATTTGTAACACAATCAGTCCTTGCTCAAATTCAAAATTTGGATGTTTTCGACCTGTTCGAGTTCATTTACGGAGAAAATATTTTATCAATTTTTTCATCTTTGTGGGTCGATCCCTTGAAAATAAAATTCTTTTTTAGTAAAATGCTTGTGATAATTTTTATTAATCATCAAAATGAGGGAGTGCGTTATGAAAAGAGTATTAAGTGTTCTCGTGTATTTCATTCTGGCCATGAGTGTGGTTTATTCCTTTGCCGGCCCGCCCAAATATAAGTATGTAGGTGTGGCCAAGTGTAAAACCTGCCACAATACCAAAAAAATCGGCAAGCAATACACCATCTGGAAAAACGGGCCCCATGCCAAAGCCATGGAAACCTTGAAGAACAAAAAGTCAATGGACTATGCCAAGGCCCATGGTATTGCCGATCCTTCCAAAGACCCCAAATGCACCAAATGCCATTCCACGATGGCTTCGGTAAAAAAAGAAGAAATCGATCCTCATGGAAAACTAACCATGGCCGAAGGGGTTGAATGCGAATCCTGCCATGGTCCGGGTAGCAAATATCGTAAAATGAGCATTATGAAAAGCCATGAAAAATCGTTGGCCAACGGTTTGATTATTCCGACCAAAGAGGTATGTGTAAAATGCCACAACAAAGAAAATCCGTTCTACAAACCGTTTGACTTCAAGACTTATGCGGCCAAAATTGCGCACCCCATTCCCAAAAAGAAAAAATAAAATATTTTCAGCGATTATTAAAAAGGTCATTATCCTCGCGGGTAATGACCTTTTTTTATTGAATCAAAGGAAAGTTGAACTCCTAAGGCAGAGCAATTTAATGTCTTTTTTAATCCCCCGAAAAATTAAAGTTTAATAAGGGCATTACTTTGAATAAGATCGGATTTTCTTTTACATAGTTCACTAACCCTATCTGCACACCGTGTAAGCGTCGCGCATAATTAAAAATTCCCAGAGAGAGCCCCACTTGCCGTCCTTTAATATTATTGAACGCGCTGACGGCCAAGCCCTTGTATTCTCCGTTATTTTTAATTTTGATCATTCCGGCGGTTACGGTAACACCTTTGATGTGTTCGGCACCGGCAGCAAAACCGGCGATGGTCAATCCTTTTATTGTCCTGGCGCCCACGGCGAATCCGGCAACATTGAGCCAGGCGACCTCCTGCATCGCACCCAGGCCGAATCCGGCCAGATTAATGCCCACTACTTTTTCTCCGGCACCGATTCCCAGTAAAGCCGCTTGTACCCCGCGAATATTTTTGCCGGCACCAATACCAATCCCGGAAACCGTAAAACCCGTTACATTTCCGGAAGCACCCACGCCGAGCCCGGCAAGGGTAATTCCTTTAATATCCGTGCCACAGCCCACTCCGAAACCAGCCAGCGATAGTCCGCGAATCGAACCGCCCGCACCGATTCCCAGACCGGCAATATTAAGGCCTGTTATTTCCTGACCTGCCCCGAGTCCGATTCCCGATAAAGAAATACCTTTTACGGAACCGCCGCTGGCAATACCCAACCCGCTTAGAGAAATGCCCGAAATATTTTTCCCGCTGCCAATGCCCAGACCCGCAAAATTAAGGCCGCACACTTCCCGACCGGCTCCGATGCCAAGTCCGGCTAAATTAAGGCCAATTGTTTGCTTTTCCGCAGCAATACCCACCAGCCCTACCTGAGCACCGTACAACGTTCCGGCCTGAGGCATCAGCAAACCAAGAGAAACACCTTTGACAACAGCGGATTTATTATTTTTTGAGCGCCAAAGCGTAATGTTTATTCCGTTAATTTGCTGCACCTGATGATCGCTCCAGTTAATGCGAATGCCGGTAAATTGCTTGGAATTGCCCAAACTCAGGCCGTAATGTGCCGTGGGAATATTGAGGGATTGAGCGGTTAAAAAAAGCGGTATTAGCAAAAAAACTGAAAGTAGGCGAAGGTACTTCATGTGATACTCCCTGTTTAGTAAATGAATTGAACTCTAAACGGATTTATTAATCAGTTGGCCAAACCAAGATAGACTCCGGAACTATTCACTTCAAGTGCCGATTCCGCAAATTTTTTATCATTTTAATGAAATTTACGAAACGAGGCGTATGAAGTTTCGGCAAAAGATGAAAAAAATAAACACGGTTGAGGTCGCTTCACTTTTTGAGAAATAATAATCCGGTACTCACTTTATGCTAAATTTTGCACGTTTTTAAGAGGATGATTATATTAGGATTAAAATCACTACATGTTTTTAGGCCTATTTTTTAAGGAGCATGTAATGGATAATCAGCATTTTAACATGGACATCATATTCCTTTGGGCTGAAAGAATTATTTACATTCTAATTGCCCTTTTGTTGTTCATAACCGCCTTGTTCCTGGTCATGAATTCCGCTGTTACTTTAAGTAAGGCTCTTTTTTCGCACGATTACATTAAGGGCGCTTTGCATGTAATCGACCGTGTTTTACTGGCCTTGATGGTTGTGGAAATCATGTACACGGTCAAAGTTTCGTTGCAATCCCACACATTGCAAGCCGAACCCTTTTTTATTGTCGGTTTGATCGCATCCATTCGTCGCATTTTAATTATTAGCGTGGAAGGGGCCTATATGCCCGAACGTTTTACCAATCACATGGTCGAAATGGGCGTTTTGGGAGGTATTGTTATCATTTTTGTCTTTGGTATTATTTTGTGTAAAAAACGCACCTGTTAGTTTTATTCCTGTCCGAGTTTTTAGTTATTAAGGAACATCTACGATGTTCCTTTTTTAGTATGTCGCCTGTTGGGTTACAACAATGGAACGTCTACGACGTTCGGAGGAAAACTTGTTGAGAGATTATTCCGGATTTAGTAAATAGAATTCTGCCAAATGTAAATTTTAGCGTTAATTTCGATGAGTCCCGAAAATCGGGGCGACCAGAACACCACGGTTAACGCCCCGCATTCATTTTAACGGCCTTGCCTGCGCTTTTCCCGAATCTTACGACCTGCAATAAATCCCGTGTTTGTCTTGACTCATGTTTTAGAAAGATTTATTTTGCATTTTTAATTTTGTATTCTCGGTGAAATGGTGTACCACAAAGGATTGGAGTTCGTATGGAGAAGAAACCGTTCAAACCTTATGTCCCGCCGGAGAGTGTACTCCCCGAATTAACCATCAAAGCCATTGTACTCGGCGTACTCATGGCGATCATCCTGGGCGCAGCCAATGCTTATCTGGGCATGAAAGCAGGATTAACCGTTGCCGCCACCTTTCCGGCTGCGGTAGTGGCCATGGCCGCTTTGCGCGTTTTAAAAGGAAATATTCTTGAAGAAAACATCGCCCGTACCACCGCTTCCGTGGGAGAAGCCCTGGTGGCCGGCGCCATCTTTACCATTCCCGCTTTTGTCATCAGCGGAGTCTGGGATCATTTGCGCTATTTGGAAAGCACGGCTATCATGTTAATCGGCGGTACCTTAGGTGTTTTGTACGTGACCATTTTACGGCGTAGTATGGTCGAAGAAGCCGATCTACCTTTCCCCGAAAGCGTGGCTGCAGCCGAAATCGTTAAAGCCGGACAGGGCGGGCAAACCGGTGCTTCCTGGGTCTTCATCAGTATGGGGCTGGCCGCCATCTGGGAATTGTTTAAAAACTCTAACGGCATTCAAATTATTCAGGATTACACCAGCACTTATTTTTCCATGGCCAAGTCCAAAATCGAAATGTTCGGACACAAAAGCGCCTTTGGGGGCGGATTTCTATTTGAAACTCCGGCGGCTTCTCCCGCCTTAACCGGCGTGGGATTCATCGTAGGATTGCGTGTTTCCGCCGTTCTTTTTGCCGGAGCGGTTATCGGATGGCTGGTTCTGGTACCTCTGGGTGTTTTCACCAATCCCAATCTGGCTACTTTTGTGGCACAAGGGCATTCCTGGCTGGATGTGGCCAATCAGGTGTGGCTGAAACAAATTCGGCCCTTTGCCGTGGGAACCATGATTGTTGCGGCTTTTTACACGCTTTACACCTTAAAAGATTCCCTCTTAAACGGGATTACCAAAGCCGTACACGATTTGAAGGTAAAAAAAGAACAGGGAGCTGAAATTAACCGCCTTGAAATCGATCTGGACTTCAAAAAGGTCGTACTGACCATTTTATTGATCGGCGTGCCCCTTTACTTTTTGTACGAATATTTTGCCCAATCGGTGGGCAGTGCTTTGCTCTTGACCGTCATTATGTTACTTTTAGGATTTCTCTTTGCCGCTGTGGCCGGTTATCTGGTCGGATTGGTCGGCAGCTCCAATAATCCCATCAGCGGTCTTACTTTAAGTGCTTTGCTCATTGCCGCGGTTCTTTTAGTGATTTTGGGCGTAACAGGTCAACACGGTGTAATGGCCGTTTTGGGTGTGGCCGGCGTGGTTTGTACATCGGCCGGAATTGCGGGTGACATGACGCAGGATTTGAAGGTGGGCCATATTCTGGGTGGAACCCCATGGAAAATGGAAATTGCCGAAATCATCGGGGTTATTGCCGCTTCTTTAATTCTGGTCTTCCCCATGATCGCCATGGATCAGGTGTACCACATCGGTAGTGCCGACCTCCCTGCCCCACAAGCCGGACTAATGGCCTTGATGTCCAAAGGTATCGTCGGTGGCGAAATGGCCTGGCCGCTGGTTGTGGCGGGCATGTTTTTTGCCATCGGTTTGATCATGGTGAGCTCTCCTTCTCCCATGCTCATCGCGGTCGGCATGTACTTGCCTTTCCATTCCACGGCTGCCATCTTCATGGGTGGCATCATTCGCTGGATCATGGATGTGATGCTTAAAAAACGTAAAGCCAGCCCAGAACAAAAAGTAAAAGCGGAGAATCGGGGCGTCCTTATTTCCTCGGGCTTGATTGCCGGAGAGGCGCTAACAGCCGTTATTCTGGCCTTTATTGTTTTGGGTGAACGTCTTTCCGGTGTTAAACGTATGGTAGGAGATCATGCGGTTAGCTCGTTAAAGTACTACGCCGTTAATACCCTGGGCGTGGAGCACCCCAGCGTTATTCTGGGCCTTCTGGTATTTGTGGGCCTGGTGTACATGTTGGTTACCTTACCCTTGAAAGCGTCTAAAGAATAAAATTAAAACAAAAACGATATCGGGCCTTTCGCTGAAATGGGCGGAAGGCCTGATTTTTAATAGCGGAATTCATTGATATGGACAAACCAGACTTATTGGAACTCTATCCCGTTCGTTTATTCGAATGGGAAACCAACCCCGAAAGCGATCGCATTATTGTCATTCGACCCAAATTCACTTCCAGTTTGGGGCAAAAGATTCTTTTGCCGTTTTTCGGTCAAAAATATTTTAAGATCAAACTCGATCCTCTGGGAAGCCTGGTTTGGAAACTCTGCGACGGGGAACATACGGTCGGTGATATTTTGCACGAACTACAAAACACATTTCGGGATGAAGAAGATTTACCCAAACGTCTGACCATTTTTATTCATCAATTGGTCAGAGAAAAATTCATCCAATTACTGCAAAAAGTAAGCGAGGAAGAAGTTTCTCAAAAAGAAAACTGATTTTTGCTTTTCGACTAAAGACTTTATTTTTCTTGTAATAACCTGCGTAAAAAAGCTTCTTTGCGGGCACCAACCACAAATTCTCTGATCGTTGTTCCCTGCATTAAAGTGATGGTCGGGGTTCCCATCACCCCGAATACCGGCCCCAAGTGCGTATCCCGGCTTAAATCGATTTTCAGAATATTATCGAATTCGTTTTTCAAACGGTCGATTACCGGCGTCATCACCCGACAGGCCGAACAGGTAGGCGTGTAAAAATAGATCAATACCCGATCGTATTTTTGCAATTTACGTTTTAAATCCGGCGGAATGTTTTTAACTTGTTTACCGCGTTTCAAATAGCCCTGAAGGCGCATGTAAAGTTGCAGTAAAATAAATAAGACAACCACAGCGGAAGTAATGTAAAAAAACGCATGCATATTAAGCTTCCTTTTCTTTGCGCGGCTTTTTCTTAAAATCCCAGCCCAAAACCAAACCTGCTCCCAGCCCGTAACCGGTCATTAAATACGGATTACTGGAAATGGGACAGCTCCCCGTTGTACAGCCCACAAAATAATAATAGGCGTAACCGGCAATCCCGCCGATGGCCATGAAAATCAATAGTTTTTTCCATTTAATATTTTTCATGATCTTCCCAAATTTTCATTTGTCCTCTGCTAACGTATTTAATTGAATAATAATTTCCGTCATCTTATCGGCCATGCCTTTTTCTTTGATCTTTTCTTCCAACGTGCCCCAAACAGGTTCGCCGCAAACCATACATTGAATACCCATTTCCTGCATGGGCCGGATCAATTCCGGATGTTCTTCCACAATTTCCTCAATGGTCATGTCCTTTTCAATCTTTGCCATTGTCAGCACTCTCCCTATTTAATATCGGTTCGTGATGTTAGATGCGCAAAGTGTGTGTAGGGGGCAAAAAACGGTAAAAAACAAAACTCTTGGTGTACCGCCAGCGAATCGATTCTTTTGTGAGACGATAGTACCTTCCCGACAAAATAGTGTCTTAAATACAAAAGGGGACGCCAAAGGCATCCCCTTGTATGGTGAAGTTCATATTAAGCTGCTTCGCGTTTTCTGGAGAAGGTCAGTCCTTCCGCTCCGGCCGAAATGACCACCGTGTCGCCGGGAACCAATTTGCCGGCAATGATCTCTTTGGCCAGTTCGTTGACCAGCTCTTTCTGGATCAAGCGGCGTAATGGCCGGGCACCGAAAGCTGGGTCGTAACCCTTCTCCACCAGATATTCCACAGCCGAATCGGTGAGTTCCGCAAAGAAATCCTGCTCGGCCAACATCTGTTGCACGCGTTTGAATTGCAGTTTGACAATCTCCTTCATATCGTCTTTGTTCAGCGGTCTGAAGACGATAATGTCGTCCACGCGGTTCAGAAATTCCGGACGTAAATTCTGTTTTAAGAATTCGATTACATTTTTGCGAATGTCTTCGTACGCTTCTTCCAACTTATCCTGTGTTATGTTTTCAGAGCGCTCGCGAATGTAACTGGCGCCCAGGTTGGAGGTCATGATGATAATCGTATTCTTAAAATCCACCGTGCGTCCTTTGTTGTCCGTCAGGCGACCGTCTTCCAATACTTGCAGAAGAATATTGAACACCTCCGGATGCGCTTTTTCGATCTCATCCAGCAAGACCACGGAATAGGGTTTGCGCCGCACCTGTTCGGTTAATTGACCGCCTTCTTCGTAACCCACATAGCCCGGAGGCGATCCGATAAGACGCGATACCGAATGGCGTTCCATGTATTCCGACATATCGATGCGGATCATGGCGTTTTCGTCATCGAACAGAAATTCGGCCAGAGCTTTGGCCAACTCGGTTTTACCCACACCGGTGGAACCGAGAAAGATGAACGAACCAATCGGTCGATTCTTATCGCTTAAACCGGCGCGAGAACGACGTACGGCATCGGCCACAGCCTGAATGGCCTCATCCTGACCGACCACACGTTGACGTAAGCGTTCTTCCATTTTAAGCAGCTTTTCTTTTTCGCTTTCCAACATGCGTTGTACCGGAATACCCGTCCAGCGGGAAACGATTTCGGCAATGTCTTCTTCGTCCACTTCTTCTTTGAGCATGGGATGGCCTTTTTGGATTTCGGCCAACTTGGCATTCAATTGCTCAATTTCTTTTTCCGCTGCGGGAATTAAGCTGTAGCGGATTTCGGCTACTTTATCCAACTTTCCTTCCCGTTCGGCGATGTCCATTTGGGTACGATATTCTTCGATTTTGGATTTCAACTCGCGAATTTTTTGAATGGTTTCGCGTTCGGCTTTCCACTGCGTGCGCAATTGCCTGGCTTTCTCTTCCAGATTTGCCTTTTCTTCTTTGATCAGTTGCAGGCGTTTTTTGGAAGCTTCGTCCTTTTCTTTCTTCAAAGCCACCATTTCGATTTCCAACTGTTTAATGCGGCGTTCCACATCATCCAATTCTTCCGGCATGGAATCGATTTCGATGCGCAGTTTGGAAGCCGCTTCGTCAATCAAATCGATGGCTTTGTCCGGTAAAAAGCGATCGTTAATGTAGCGCTTGGAAAGCGTTGCCGCAGCCACGATGGCGGAATCTTTAATGCGCACACCGTGGTGCACTTCGTACTTTTCTTTTAAGCCGCGTAAAATGGAAATGGTGTCTTCCAACGAAGGCTCATCTACCAATACGGGCTGGAAGCGACGTTCCAGAGCCGCATCTTTTTCGATGTATTTACGATATTCGTCCAGCGTGGTGGCACCGACCGCATGCAGTTCGCCACGGGCCAGAGCCGGTTTGATCATGTTGGAAGCATCCATGGCTCCTTCGGCCGCACCGGCACCGACCAGGGTGTGCAATTCGTCGATGAACAAAATGATTTTTCCTTCGGATTCCACGACTTCCTTAAGCAAGGCTTTCAGGCGTTCTTCAAATTCACCGCGGAATTTGGCACCGGCGATCAACGATCCTAAGTCCAGAGCCACGATGCGTTTGTCCTTCAAATTCTCCGGCACGTCACCGTTCACAATGCGGTGAGCAATGCCCTCCACGATGGCCGTTTTACCAACGCCGGGTTCACCGATTAACACCGGGTTGTTTTTGGTACGCCGCGAAAGCACCTGCAATACGCGACGAATTTCTTCATCCCGGCCGATCACCGGATCCAGCTTCCCTTTGCGCGCCAAATCCGTTAAGTCGCGTCCGTAACGTTCCAGGGCCTGATATTTGGCCTCCGGATTTTGATCGGTCACGCGCTGATTTCCACGAATTTCCATTAAAGCGCGCAAGATCATTTCTTTGGTTAAACCGAACGAAGCCAGAATACGTCCGGCATCCCCTTCCTTTTCTTCGCTGATAGCCAACAAAAGATGCTCGGTGCTGATGAATTCGTCTTTCAGATTACGGGCTTCGTTAAAAGCCTCGTTCAGCACCTTATTGGCGCGTTGACTTAAATAGGTTTGCCCCACACCGGAAACGCGGGGGAACTTATCAATTGCCGCATCCAATTTTTCTTCCAATTGCGGCAGAGGAATACCGTATTTTTTTACAATAGCCTGAACCACACCTTCGGAATCGGCCAGCAAGGCCTTTAAGATGTGTTCCGGCTCAATTTGTTGTTGTCCGTGTTCCATGACAAGACGCTGCGCTTCGGCAAGAGCATCCTGTGCTTTTATGGTAAATTTTTCCAAGTTCATAGGTTGGTCCTCCTTGTTTGCATTTTTTGCCCGTTAATAAAGCAAAAAAAATGCCAATTAAGAAATGGCTGAAAAATAGGACATTATGCCTGAGGAGAGAAAAAGCGGGACATCAAGACGACAGACGGGTACGCCTCATTGACCGAGAAAACTTACACTTTGTCAGAATGCTTTTCGTCTTTTCCGGCGTCGCTGATACCCTTTTTGAATGATTTGATGCTGGAGCCGAGACTTCTGGCTAATGTGGGGATGCGTTTTCCGCCGAACAACAACAAAACGATGATGAAAATAATTAGAATTTCCGTGAAGCCGAAACTCATGATTTTTCCCTTTTTTACAGTTTGCTTAGTAATTTACGTCCCAGCACAAGCAAATCAAAATTTTAGTTGTCTTTTTGTCAAATGATATTAAGCACTTCGGATAGTTTGGCAAAAGGTAATACACCGGCCGAAAAGGCCTTTGTTGGTTTGCGGTGCATTTTGGGGATAATGACCTTTTGGAAGCCTAACTTATGTGCTTCTTTAATGCGTTCGTTTACCTGATGTACGGCGCGCAGTTCGGCATTCAGGCCCACTTCTCCGATGAACACGGCATCGCGGGGCAAAGGCTTTTCTTCAAAGGAAGAAATAAGAGCCATGCAAATGCCTAAATCGGCTGCCGGATCGGTGATGCGAATGCCGCCGGCCGTTTTAATAAAGACATCGTAAAAACCAAAGGGCTTACCCAATTTTTTCTCCAAAACGGCCAGTAATAAATTCATGCGGCGGTGGTCAATACCGCTGGCCGTTCGTTGCGGTACGCCGAATTGTGTTTTGCTGACCAGGGCCTGAATTTCGATTAATACCGGACGGTTCCCTTCCATAATGGCCACGACGGCCGTGCCCATGCGGTCTTCAACATCAGGATTCAAAAAGAGTTCCGAAGGATTAGCCACGGGAATAAGGCCGTTGCTTTCCATGCGGAATAAGGCAATTTCATTAACCGGTCCGTAACGGTTTTTCACACTGCGCAAGATGCGAAAATCCGCCTTGTTGTCCCCTTCGAAATAGAGCACCGTGTCCACTAAATGCTCCAGAACTTTGGGCCCGGCTAAACCGCCTTCTTTGGTAACGTGCCCGATGATGAACAGGGAAATATTGTGTTCCTTGGCCAGGCGTACCAATTCGGCCGTGGAAAAACGCAACTGACTGATATTGCCCGGCAAACCGTCGATTTTTTCACTCATCACGGTTTGGATGGAATCGATGACTGCCACCGCCGGTCGATGTTTTTCCAACAGTTGTTCGATTTGTTCTAAAGTGCCGATGGTCTGAAAATAAACATGTTCATCTTTAATGCCCAGCCTTACGGCACGATTTTTTATCTGGTGCAGTGATTCTTCCCCGGAAATAAAAACTTTCTTCTCTTCGCTGCGGTAACTGTCCAGCATCTGTAACAATAAAGTGGATTTCCCGATGCCCGGGTCGCCTCCGATGAGGGTTACCGAACCGATGACATTTCCCCCGCCCAGAACATGATCCAGCTCGTTAATACCGGTGGAACGCCGGATTTCTTGCGGAACTTCGGCGCTTAACAAGGGAATGAGCTCTGTCTGCATTTCCGCCGCCTTTTTTGAGCTGCGCCCGCTAAAGGAAATCTGCTCTTCAAAAGAATTCCAGGCTCCGCATTGCGGACAACGCCCCAGCCATTTTTCGGAACGATAGCCGCATTGGGCACATAAATAGTACGTCCGTTGTTTTTTGGTCACCTTGCTTCCCCTTCGCTTTCTGCCAATTTAGAAGTTCACCGGATTATTGGCAAATTCTTAACAACTGCTGGTTTCTTTAACAATTTCCCTTTGCTTACCGGTCACGTTCGTGTTAAAAGATTTTACCCGTTTTACGGTATTCCAAACGGGAAAAATTAAATAGGTATTGCAGCCTAAGCGTCCCAACAGCATGGCCAAAGCAGCGGCCACGGCCCCGATAAAAAAAGCGCGCTCGATTAAAATCCACATAATAACGGCAATCAAACTTACTTCCAGTACCGTGCCCACCGTAATGGGCTGCGTCCGCTTGTGCGTCACCAAAATGGCCCGTTGAAAAGAAAGCAGCACGGTTAAGGCCGGTAAAAGCACCAAAATTCGCACGGGTGCCCGGGCAAAGTCCACCATTTGCGCCGAAAGCCCGGAAACCGTGCCGAACCAAAAATCATGCAAGGGTGTAAAGCCAACGGCTAACATACCGGCAGTTACAAAGATCATTAAGCCCGCAGCAAAACGGGCCAAAGGTTTTAATCCTTGATTGCGTTCACCCAAAAATGTAATGCTGACTTCCTGATATGACAGGCCGAAACTACGAAAAATAAAAACCAGTGAATTGACCACCGGCAAGACGGCCAGCGATTCCAAAGCCATACGACTTTGCCCCACAAAAAAGGTAACCAACGGTTGAACAGCCAAGGCAATGAGCGAAGTTAAGGCCAAAGGATAATAAAAGATAATAATGTTTTTGTAAGAAAGATCGTTGCTGGGCGCCGGTTCTCTTTTGAAAGCCCGCACCACCCGCAGGGTCATCAGCCGGCTGGCCACGGCCTCCATGGTAACACCGCTGCTCAGAGCAAAGGCTCCCACGTAAGCTCCATGCCATTTAAAAATCAAGGCACCGCACAAAGCGGCGCTGGTCATTGTGCCCAACCGAATCATCGTG
Organism: uncultured Caldithrix sp.; assembly: GCA_964532875.1. Classification (GTDB taxonomy): domain Bacteria; phylum Calditrichota; class Calditrichia; order Calditrichales; family Calditrichaceae; genus Caldithrix. Next base: position 27,128 of record CAZHIZ010000026.1, read on the forward strand.
CCGTAGGCTACGCGGCGTGTTAAATTGTGGCGAATGAGCAACCCCTGGTAAAAACGGCGGTAACCGATGGCTGCGGGCCAGGGCAATAAAATCCACAAGGAATGGTAGGTTAAGCGACTGACCTTAAGCGGAAGTTCCATGAGCCGATTGGTTAAAAAATAGAAATTCGCGGGAATAAGCAGAACGAGCATCAAAACGGTGAGCACGAGATTCAAAGCGTAGGTAAAACGACGCAGTTTAAAAAAGGACTGGCCATCGGTAACCAATGCCGTGGAGGCGCTGAGCATCATAATGACCGGTGCTTCTACAATTAAGGCAAAGGCAAAGGAAACTCCGTAGGCGGCCAAATTGTATTTGGGTTCGGGCAAACGGGCAATAATAGCCGCAATGAACGGCCCTTCGAAAGCCATCATCAACCAGGTGGCTAAAAGCGGATACCAGAACACAAAAATGCGTTTGGATGATAGTTTCAGGCTCACGTTTTTTCCCTTTAAAAACGACTTGTTAGGCCGAAGTGAATTTTGCCCTGATTAAACCCTTCCCCTTTGGCAAATCCGAAGGCCAGCCCCATGATGCCCAGAGGCGTTTCAAAACGCAGGCCCAGCCCCCAGCCTTGCAAAAACCGACGGGTCGTTTGACCCGCAAGTTTGTTTTCGAAATAACCCAGGTCCGTAAAGAGAAAAATGCGCGTATTGTGTCCGGTAATAAAACGGTATTCCAGATTGGCCCAACTGACCAAATAGCCGCTGAACTGTTTTTCACGATACCCGCGCACGGTTCGGCTGCCACCCAGCCAAAAATAGTCGCTGATTTGCAACTGTTTACCGCGGATACGCCGCCCGTTGAACTTCAACGCCAAAACCTGATTGTTAAATATCTTCTGGTAGATTTCAAACGTAACGCTTAGCGTATTCAGGTTGAGATTCTTGCGTAAAGTATCCCCTGCGGTTTGGGACGCAGCGCCGCTGTTTTTCTTTAAACCGAAACGATAACTGCTTTGATACAGCACCCCCTTTTGCGGATTCAGGGGATAGTCCCGCGTATCGTAGCGAAGCCCGGTTTCCACATTGTAGATTTTATTTTTGTTCAGGCCCAATGTTTTGCGCGCTGTGGAATCCGGCGTGACACTGTGCCGGTTGAAATTAAAAAACAAGGCAAAATTTTCATTCAGGTGCAAATCCCCTTGCAGATTGAAGTCGTAGGCAATGTACAGAGTATCCTTGACTTCGCGTGCGAAGCGCAGGGCCACATCCAGAGGCTGATTGAAAATCCAGGGTTCCAGATATTGAAAATTAAAATTTTCCGAAAGGCGATCACTTTTTTCCCAGAATATCTTCAGTTTACGACCGGTTCCAAACAGGTTTTCGAAAGAAAAATGCAAAAGTCCGGTAAAATAACCTTTCTGTTTGAATCGATTCGTACCCGGCTGAGGTACATAGCCAATGAGGCCGTCAAAAGTAGTGGCATTGCTTTCTTTTACGGGGATCACAATGATCACACTGTCCGCTGCGGTGCGAATCATTTGCGGAGATTGCAAATCGGTAAAGATTTGTAACTTGCGTAACCGGGGCAGAATTTTACGAAACCACGATTGTTTGAACGGCATGTGCGCTTTAAAATAAAGCGCCCGTAAGGCAACATTCGGTTTGGTGTACCGGTTCCCCTGTAAAACGATGCCTTTAATAAAAACACGCCGTCCTTCGTGAATGCGAAAGGTTAAGCGCACGGTATGCCGCCGGTTTTCGATGGCGGGTTGCGTTTCGACTTGCGCAAACGGAAAACCGTTTTCCGCCGCCCAATCCGTGATTGCGCGAATATCCCGCTTTAGCACATCCTGATCGAAGACTTCATTTTTTCGCAAACGTATTCGCCGACGATAACTTTGCGTCGGTAAAGAATCGCTTTGAATGGAAAGACTATCCAGCTTAAATAAAGGTCCCAGATGAATGGCAAATTCAAGATCGAAACGTGTGGAATCATCCAAAGGGACAAGGCGCATGGAATCGATGCGTGCCCACAAATAGCCTTTGCGATTAAGAAATTGCAATAAATCTCTTTGCCGGTTTTCGATTTCAAAAGGGGTGACGCTGGATCCGTTCTTTAAGTTAAGTACTTTTTTAAGTTGCGTCGATTTTAACGGGAGCGCACCGGTAAAGCGGATGTTTTGCACTTGCAAAACCCGCGAACCGGCAAAAAGCCTGATCGTACTAAGGATCAGAATCAAAATAAAAAAACGCAAGTAGTACATGCGATTTATTAAACCTTTGCATTAAAAATTACAATAATGCCCTTTAACTCTGACAAAAATAGCGGTTTTATGGGAATGAAGCAAAAAGATAACGTGGGTTGGCGGAATCCCGTTGCTGGGTGCGCCGCCTTTAGCGGGGCTGGGGTTGAGACGGCACAAAACGGTTCTCGAGTGCTCCCGCAGAGACTTGCGGCCAAATGCCAAAAATCCTTGGAGAGTCTTTTATTTATGGCTCATCAATTTGAATCAATTTTAAATTGGTAATGTGCTGAAAATGCTTTTGATTATTCGTTAACAATGGCAAATCAAATTGAATGGCGCAAGCGGCAATCCACAAATCAGGGAAAGAAGTATTGCGGTGGGGAAGATATTGTTTGTCCTGAGCCCGTAATTTGCCAAAAATGTCGCAGGTCTGAAAATCAGGGTATAGAATCACCAAATTCGGAAAAACGTTCCTAACCCAAAAATTATGCCATTTAGCTAATGTTTCGACTTTTTTGTAAATACCGAAATGAATCTCAGCAATGGTGATAAAACTAATTGCTAGAATCTTATTATGCACTAACGGACGAAATTTAGGGGCCAATTGATGATTTTTACGTGCGATATAGTTTAAAACATCGGTATCCAATAAAATTTTATCATAATGCTTGACGTCATTGAGAAATTGAGCACGACTTAATCCTTATCTTCCTCTCTCATACGATAAACATTTTGAACGAAATCATCTACATCCCAATCGTCAGGTAATTGATCTAAAAATGAAAGATTGCGAATTGGTTTTGCATTTACAAATGGATCATGTGATGACTTTAGAACCGAAGGTTCCCTAACGAATGACCATTCCGAAGTTTTGAAAGCATTCTCCTTTTCAAAAAATTCCACTTCTTTCACTTTTATTTCTTTAGGACGATCATTTTCAAATTTAACGATTCCTTTTAATTTAACTCTTGAGCGAGCTGCTTTTTTTATCATTTCATCTAATGTTTCATCAAAGCGAACAATGACTTTCCAGCCCAAATTTGTGTAAAGTTCGGCTGTATGATCCTTCCAGTCTGCTTCCCACAAAATGCCTAAAATTTCTTGTTCTTCTTCTTTTTCAGTTTCCTGATTTAAAGCTCTAATCCTATCGATTGTTTCTGTTGTGATTTCGGTTGATGTTCTTTCTCCGCGGATCATTCCGTTTAATTCAACCTTATTGATCCCCCTCTTAAAGACCTTGTTGATTTCAAGAATATGATTCAGAACATTCTTTTTCAAAAGCTCTGGACTCGTCTCCTTAAACTCGTTCAGTTTTTTTAAACCTTCTAAAAACAAACGTAATGCTTTTTCACCTGTATCTTCAAAAAGTGTGGTCTGCTCTTCCTGTTGCCGTAGCCCCAATTCAACTCCCAGACTTCCTGAAAAAAGATTGATTAACTCCAATTGACAGGTTTGGGTAATTCTTTTTTTGTTTTCTGTTTTAACAATTCCTTGTGCAAAATTGACCAATGCTTTTTGAATATTATCCGTAATGATGATAAAATCTTTCAGTGCAATACGATGCGCTTTAATGGCTTTACCTTTAACGAAAATAGTTAATCGCGTATTTTTCAAATAAATCCCTACCTTTCGGGAAATTTAACGGGCTTTCATAAAGAAAATCCGACCATCAGCCAAATTTTAAAATCGATTCAACGCAAGTTCGTGTCACAAATATACATGCTTTTTAGTGCAATGTAAACCGATTCCCACCAAAATTCAGATTCATTTTAAGCAAAAATTTCCAAATAAAACAGACTTTCATGTCCCTAATCCGGTGAAGCCAGAACCAAAAAGTTTACAAAGAGCACTAAAAAATATCTTGGCAAAAAATAAAATAACTTTTCAGGTACTAATTCCCAATTGCCAGTCAATCAGGACTTTCTTTCTCTTTCAAAACACATATCGCATCGACAATTGGCGTCTCGGGAACCATTCCTTACCGATATCGGCATGAAGGGTATGAGTTTTGGTGCCTCTCGCCAAACTTCGCCACAATATTGTGGCCCATCTCTGCAAATTTCGCAGAAAGGGCCGCGGTGGGTTTTCTCGCAAATTTCACAGATCACTGCAGAGCTCGGAACAGTCATCAGCTTGAGCGAAGCTCCGGCCATCGACGGATTGCAAATCC
>CAZHIZ010000027.1:0-30801 GCA_964532875.1 uncultured Caldithrix sp.
GAGTAGGCCGATGATATTTTGCGCGCCAATTTGAGCAGTTGCTTTTTGGAAAGAGATGGCGGCACACGCACTATCAGACGCACGGCTTTACCTTTTACCTTGATTTTTTCCAGATACCCATATTCGATGACAGGAACGGGAATACGGGCCGGGCCTTTCGCTTTTAGGATGACCTGTGCAAAATACTTTTTTTGTTTCGGGTGAATCAAATTGACCGTCACTTTGCCCGCATACACTTTTTGCTGGTAAGCTTTGCCCACAATGCGCGCCATTTTTTTGGCCTTGGCTATATTGTGCTCGTTGGTTTCCAGATAAATAACCCGATAGGGATGATTCTTATCGATGTACAGCTTGGCCGTAAAATGCGTCATGATGCTGTCGTTAAAAGCACTGGCCATGGCCGTACGACTGAGTGTGCGCGGCCCCACCAGGTTGCTGCGTACCCATCCGGAACGTCCGTTATCGGTTACAATGCGGTACCATCCGTTCCGATTGTCCACAATGCGCACTTCGTCACCGTCGGACAAGGTGGTAACCAGTGCAGCGCCTTTGGCCGGTTTTTTGCGCACGGGCGTTTGGTCTTTGAGAACATAAGCATTGCTCCAAACCGAAACGGCCGGTTTGGAGCTTGGAAGGCCTGCTTTCTTTTTGGGAACGGTGGGCGCGCATGAAAATACGATTATGGTTAATACTAAAAGTGCTGATAGTCTTTTCATATTTTCCTTTCTTTTGCCCTTTCGGCATGTCGGTTGACGGCTCAAGGCCTTAATTAGGGGCAAAAGTTAAAAAAAGAGGCCGAACATTGCAAACGCCGTACACGGAGAGCGGTATGTGATGGGCGTTCGTCCAGTACCTGATTTTAGCGTAAAGGAAAAAATTTTGGAATAATTATCAAAAATATCTAATTTTAATAACAATGGGCTTTAAAACATTGTTTTTGAATATAATTAAAAAAGAGGGAACATAATGCATTCCAAAGTTATGCGACAGGCAAAAATTAAAGAAATCGTTACGACCCAGATCGTTTCCAGTCAGGAAGACTTGCTGGACAAACTAAGAAACGAGGGATTTGACGTAACGCAGGCCACACTCTCCCGTGATCTTCATGAGATGAATATTATTCGCATTCCTCATGAAGACGGTTACAAATACATTCTGCATCAGGATGAAAATTCGCGGGCCATCGCCCATGTGATCGGCATGGAGATCGTCAATGTGATGCACAATGAGAATGTGATTGTTGTAAAAACCATGCCGGGCCGGGCACAAGGCGTGGCCGTTTATTTGGATCGTTTAAGCGATAGCCACATTTTAGGCACGGTTGCCGGTGACGATACCATCTTTGTCGTACCCGACAGTATTAAAAATATTCCGGCCATTGTGCAACGGATTCAAAATATCATGGCTCAATAGGATTCGCTTTCGGGTGACAATGAAACTTCCTCCGGGATTTACTCGTTTAGGCCTAAAAAGAAAAAAGCGCCTATGGCTCTTAAGATGGAAATGATTTGGAGAAGAATTTGAAGAATCCTGTAATTGAAAAACGTTTACGCCAGGAGATTTTGCCCGTCGTGCAGAAGCCCGGTCGTTACGTGGGCAATGAATTGAATATTATTGTAAAAAAGCGGGAATCCGTTAAGAGTCACGTTGTTCTGGCTTTCCCCGATGTCTATGAAATCGGCATGTCGTATGTGGGTTTTCAACTGCTTTACCATATTTTGAATAGCCATCGGGATATTTGGGCCGAACGGGTTTTTGCTCCCTGGCCGGATATGGAAGAGCGCTTACGTGCCGCGGGGCTGCCGCTCTACAGTCTGGAATCGTTCACTCCCTTGTCGGAGTTTGATGTTATCGGGTTCACGCTGCAATACGAATTGACCTACACCAATATTTTAAACATGTTGCATCTGGCGGGTATTCCGGTTTTCAGCCGGGAACGGCAAGAGACGCATCCTTTTGTTATTGCCGGAGGCCCGTGTAGTTGCAATCCCGAGCCCCTGGCCGATTTTGTGGATGCCTTTTTGATCGGAGACGGAGAGGAGGCGGCCGTGGAGATCGTGCGAATCGTCCAACAGGGCAAGGCCGGCGGGAAGAGTCGTGAAGAAATTTTAACGGATCTGGCGCATTTGTCCGGTGTGTATGTCCCGGCCTTTTATCGGGCACATTACGATGCCCAAGGACATCTTCAGGGCGTGCATCCCGTAAAAGAAGGCATTCCCGAGACGATTCGTACGCGCATCGTAAACGATCTTAAACAGGAATTTTATCCGCAGAAACCGATTGTGCCCCTGTTGCAGGTGACGCACGATCGCCTTTCCATCGAAGTCATGCGCGGATGTACGGAAGGCTGCCGTTATTGCAATGCCGGTATGATTTACCGCCCGGTGCGTGAACGAAAGGCGGCCGATGTCTTGCAGCAAATGCAGCAGGGTTTGGCCAACAGCGGCTACAACGAAGTTTCCTTTTTGTCCCTTTCCATCTCCGATTATTCGCGTTTAACCGATTTGATGCGCGTGAGCCGACAGGTGCTTTCCGGAACACAGGTCAATGTTTCATTTCCTTCCATGCGCCTGGACAGCTTTAACGAAGAGATTGCCGCCTTTGTATCGGAAGTGCGCAAATCGGGTTTTACCTTTGCTCCGGAAGCAGGCAGTGAACGATTGCGACAGGTTATTAATAAAAACATCACAGAGGAGGACCTGTTTCGATCGGTTGAAATAGCCTTGCAAAACGGGTGGCGCGTCATCAAGTTTTATTTTATGATCGGTTTGCCCACCGAAACGGACGAGGATGTGGCCGAGATAGCCCGTCTATTGCAGCGCTTGCTCAAAATGAGCAAACAATACGGTCGTGTGCAGTTCAACGTTTCGATCTCTCCGTTTTCGCCCAAAGCGCACACCCCGTTTCAATGGGAACGCCAGGCTTCGGTGGATGAGATCTGGCATAAGGTGGATGTGCTCAAGCGCCATTTGGGACGCGAACGCCGGGTACGGTTAAGCTGGCGTGATCCCAGGATTTCCTTTTTGGAAGGATTTTTGGGCCGAGCCGATCGCCGTATGGGTCGGGTTATCTACGAAGTATGGCAAAAGGGAGCCAAGTTTGACGGCTGGGCCGAATATTTTAATTATGATTTGTGGCTGGAGACTTTGCAGGCCCACGGTTACGATGCCCAGACATTGATTGCCGAAATTCCGGAAGATCGTGTTTTACCCTGGCAGCACATCGACAAAGGGGTGAGCAAACGCTTTTTATTAAAAGAACGCCGAAAGGCTTACGAGCAACAAACCAGCCCGGATTGCAAGAAGGAGACCTGTCTGGCGTGCGGTTTGCAGCGCAAAGGGGCGTTTGCCGAGATCGTGGATTGCTACAAAAAAGATCGCCTGAATCCGCAACCCGATCTCCAATGGAACGTTGCCGATTTGCCGCAAATTCCGAAATATGACCTGGACCTGAAGAATACCCGGCATTACAGAGTTCAATTTACCAAGGAAGGTTACGCCGCCTACCTTTCGCATCTGGATATGGCCCGCTTGTTCGAACGGGCTTTTCGTCGGGCCGGCATTCCGGTTGTGTACAGTCAGGGTTTCAATCCCCGGCCAAAGATCTCCTTCGGGCAGCCTTTGGCTTTGGGCGTGGAAAGCAAAGCCGAGTATTTTGATGTGGAAATTTCCGCTGATTTTTCCGGTGATCTGGCGCGTTTGCTTAATCCTTATTTGCCGGAAGGAATGAAAGTGGTGCGGGTGCGTCGGCTTGGTGAAAAAGCCACGTCTTTATCGCAAATTATCAATGCGGCCGAGTATGAAATTCATTTTCATCAATATCCTCTTTCGGAAGAAGAGGTGGACCGCCGTTTACGGGAAATACGCCGTACACGCTCCCTGTTGGTCAATCATTTTTCCAAAGGACGCAGCAAGTCGTTGGATATTCGGCCGTTTATTGATTCCATTCGGCGACGTGGAAAGCGCCTGATCGTGCGGACGCGAAATGTGGAGCAACGTTCCTTGCGTATCGACGATCTGGTACGGCAGGTATTCGAACATCCGGAAAAAGTAGCCGTGGTGCGCAAACGTCAGCTCGTCCGCACAGCGGAAGCTGAAAAAACGCCGCTGGATGTGCTGCATTAACGGACATGGTTAATGCCGAGCGCAAGGTAGCAAAGCGAAAGGTGCACAGCGGCCTTGCACAATGAACGAAATAACAAACTTTTTACTCCTCTGTGATTTTTTGTTTTCTTCCCAAAACGTATTTTTTTTGAGAAGAACCCAATGACCGGGGCCCGCTAAAACGGCTGTGTTACGGGTCTGGTTTGGTCATTTGCTTAATTCTGCGTAAATTGTACGATACGGTTTACGAAATTATTGCCGGGAAATAGCGTTTAAACACCTTAAATCGCCAAACGGATTCATTACGTGACACCGCAAAGAATCGGTGAGAAAGGTGCAAGCATTTAGTATTAAAAAATCAACTTGTCACGAAGTTGGAGAATATCGGGAAAAAGATTATGACTAAAGAAATTATTATTAACGCCACAAATGAAGAAACCAGAATTGCGATTCTCGAGGATTCGAAACTTGTGGAACTGTTCGTCGAACGTCCGGAATACGAACGGATGGTCGGCGATATTTACAAGGGAAAAGTCAGCCGGGTTTTGCCCGGCATGCAAGCCGCCTTTATCAATATCGGCCATGAACAAAACGCTTTTTTGCATTTTGCGGATTTCGACACTTCGTATCTGGATTACTTTGTGGATTACGAAGACGAAGATCATTTGGACAAAAATCACCATACCTCGGAACGCCATTTTAACGTCAATCGTGATCTAAAAAAAGATCAGGATATTCTGGTGCAGATTATTAAGGAACCGATCGGAACCAAAGGCTGCCGGGTGACAACCAACATTGCCTTGCCCGGACGTTTTTTGGTTCTGATTCCCGGTAAAAAACACATCGGGGTTTCCAAAAAAATACAAGACCGCAAAGAACGCCGCCGCTTAAAGGAAATCGCCCGGCAGATCATTCCTCCTAATTTCGGATTGATTATCCGCACGGTAGCCGAAGGCAAGCCGGATAAGGCGATTCGCAAAGACCTGAATAATTTGATCAATACCTGGCGCAAAATCGAACGAAAAATCAAAAAGCAAGAGGCGCCCGTTCTTCTTTACAAAGATATGACCATGGCTTCCAGTATTATCCGCGATTTGTTTACCTCCGATGTCAATCGGGTGGTGGTCGATTCGCGTAAATTGATGCGCGAATTGCTTTCGTACATTAAAGATGTGGCTCCGCATTTGAAAAACAAGATTTCCTATTACAAAGGCATGACTCCCATTTTCGATTATTTCAATATCGAACGGGAAATCGAGAAAATGGGGCAAAGTAAGGTCTGGCTTAAAAACGGATCGTACATCGTAATCGAGCCCACGGAAGCCCTTGTTTCCATTGATGTGAACAGCGGAAAGTACATCGGACGCAAAGATCACGAAACCAATTCCTTCAAGATTAACATGGAAGCCGCACGCGAAATTGCCCGGCAGGCGCGTTTGCGTGATTTGGGCGGCATTATTGTGATCGATTTTATCGACATGATGGAAGAAGAAAACCGGCGTAAGGTGTATCAGGAATTAAAGAAAGAATTTGCCAAAGACCGTTCGATCACCAAAATACAGGAAATGAGTCGTTTCGGTTTGATGGAAATGACGCGTCAGCGGGTGCGTCCGCCGGTCCTTTTGAGCTTAAAGGAAACCTGCCCCACCTGTCACGGTTCCGGGTTGGTACCCACGGTGCATGCCGTTGTCGGCGATATCGAACGCTGGATTCAACGTTACCGGTCCACCAACGGAGACAGGCGCATTACCATCCATGTGCGCCCCGATGTGTACCAATACATGAAAAAAGGATTGTACAGCCCGCTTCTTAAATTGATGTGGAAATATTGGGTGAAAATAAAATTGGTCAAAGACGAATCCTTGCCCTACGGCGCCTTTAAAGTTTTTGATCGCAAAGATGAAAAACGGCTGGATCAGGCCATAAAATAGTTTTGACAATGCGTTGAAATGTATTTAAATTAAACGCTCGATTTTTTAAAATAAAAAAACGTATAGTTTAGGAGAAAAGCATGTACGCTGTTGTGGAAATAGCAGGTCAACAATTCCGCGTTGAACAGGATAAAAATATCAAGGTTCCTTTGTTGCATGAAGAGCCTGGCAAAAAAATAACCTTGGATCGTGTTTTGTTTTATTCGGACGATAAAGGGAAGCACCACATCGGGATGCCTGTGGTAAAAAATATTAAGGTAGAAGCCACGGTGGTGGAACACGGTCGTTATAAGAAGGTGATTGTTTTCAAGAAAAAACGCCGCAAAGGCTATCAAAAGAAAAACGGCCATCGCCAGCATTTTACCCTGCTGCATATCGAAAAAATCGGCACGAAGCGTGCGCCGAAAAAAGCGGCTGCGGCTAAAAAATCCGAAGTAAAAGAAACCGCTGAAGTAAAGGAGGCTTAAAATGGCACATAAAAAAGGTGTGGGTAGCTCCAGAAACGGACGCGAAAGCGAATCGAAGCGCCTCGGCGTTAAAGCCTTCGGCGGGCAATTCGTAACCGCCGGTTCCATTATTGTGCGTCAGCGCGGTACGAAAATTCATCCGGGCGAAAACGTGGGTCGTGGCGGAGACGATACCCTGTTTGCTAAAATCGACGGTTTTGTCAAGTTTGAGCGTAAGGACAGGACGCGCAAAAAAGTAAGCGTTTATCCCGAATTGGTTCATTAAGGCGCCTGCCCCGTGGAAACAGATTTTCATGTTTCATTCACATAAAAGGGGGAAGAGATGATTAAAAATGTCGGTGCCGTGGATCGAATGATTCGTTTAATTGTGGGAATCATTTTGGTTGTACTGGTCTTTGTCGGCCCCAAAACTAACTGGGGTTGGATCGGGTTGATTTTTATTATTACGGCCGTAGTCGGATTTTGTCCTTTGTATTTACCGTTTAAGATTAATACGAATAAGTAATCGATCCTTTTACATATTTTTCTAAAGGTGCGGCTTGCCGGGTGAGCGGGTCGCACCTTTTTTTATGTTGAAAAACAAAATGCGTTTTTCTGCCCTTTTTAAGGAATGAAATATTTTAAATGCGTCTCATTTTTTCTTATCTTAGCCGCGATTCGTATGGGATAAAAGCAGAGGGTATGATGGGTCGTTTGGCTTTAGTTGTGATTATGCTGTTGCTCTTTTTGCAGCCCGGGGCGGCTCAAAATAAAAAGTTACTGGAACATTTAAAGCAAATCGAGAAAAAACAAAGCAATTACAACAAACTGCATCACGGCTGGAATTTAAATCTTTCCACATCGCTTACAGTAACCCAAACAGCCTATCACCAATGGGCTTCGGGCGGTTCCAATGTATTTGTCTGGACGGGCGGGTTTAACGGATCGGCCATTTGGGATACAACGAATTGGAATTGGGCCAATGAAAGTAAGATCATTTTCGGGCAATCCAAACAAAACGGAGAAGCACCGCGCAAAACGGACGATTTGATCGATTTGGAATCGGTTCTGACTTACAAGCGCAAGGAATATTTAAATCCTTATGTTTCTTTGAATTTGCAAACCCAAATGGCACCGGGCTACAAATACCGGGAAAACCAGCCCCGCATTCAAATTTCCGATGCCTTCGATCCGGCCTATTTGACAAATGGTATCGGCGTAGGGTATGCCCCGAAAAAGACTTTTCGTACGCGCATCGGCCTGGCTGCACGCACTACTTTTGCCCGTAAGTTCGTCAATTTTGATCAGGGTAAAAAGGTGGGTATTCAATCCGGTGTGCAATGGGTGACGCATGCCGAGCGGCGATTCAATAAATATTTTTTTGTTCGATCCAGACTTAATCTGTTTTCATCATTTGAGAAATTTGAATACGGAAACATTTTTTGGGATACCCTGATGCAAGCTTCGTTGAGTAAATACATTATCATCAATTTACAGACATTTGTCGTTTATGATGCCAAGGTGTCCAAAAAAACGCAATTAAAAGAAGTTTTGAGCATCGGTTTAAAATACACTTTTATTTGACGGGGAAGGGATGGTGTATTTTCAAAAGAGGAATGTTAGTCCCCGTGACGGTAAGGGATTGGAAAAATCATCAAGAAAAAATTTGACTCTACCTGTTGTTATAATTAAATTCAAAGATTCGTTTTTGATTTAACAATATTGGAGGAACGTCTTGAAAACCTATATCGCTAAAGAGAAGGAAGTAGAAGACTCGAAACGCTGGTATGTCGTGGATGCGGAAGGCAAGGTATTGGGGCGTCTGGCCAGTCAAATCGCGCATATTTTGCGTGGAAAACATAAACCGATTTATTCCCCTCATCAGGATGTCGGGGATTTTGTGGTTGTGATTAATGCCGAGAAGGTGAAGTTGACCGGTAAAAAGATGGAGCAAAAAACCTATTTTCGCCATTCCGGTTATATTGGCGGGACAACATACACGCCGGTTTCCTTGATGTTGCAAAAACATCCCGAGCGTGTTATCGAATTTGCCGTTAAGCGTATGTTGCCCAAAAACGCCCTCGGCCGCAAAATGTTTAAAAAGTTAAAGGTTTATGCCGGGCCGGAACATCCGCATGCAGCGCAAAAACCGGAAGTTTTGGAAGTTAAAGCTTAAAAAGCGGGAGCAGTTTGAATGGAAGTTTACATTGCAACGGGTAGAAGAAAAGAAGCTGTTGCTCGTATCCGAATGACACCGGGCACGGGAAAAGTTACCGTAAACGGTGTGGATGGGTTCTTGAATTATTTTAAACGGGAAACCCTGGTTATGGATATCGAGCAACCGTTAATTCTTACGGATACATTGGGAAAATTCGATTTTTATATTCGAATTAACGGCGGCGGTTTAAGCGGCCAGGCCGGGGCGGTTCGTTTGGGAATTGCCAGGGCGTTGGTGGCTTACAGCGAAGATTTTCGTCCGGCATTACGCCGCGCCGGTTTTCTCACGCGTGATCCGCGTGAGGTGGAACGTAAAAAGTACGGTTTGGCCAAAGCACGGAAACGTTTCCAGTTTTCCAAACGTTAAAATTTTTTTTGCAATCGATATTCTCAAAGCCAGAGTATTTTCTGGCTTTTTTATTGTAACACGCACATCGGCTGTTTGCTTTCCGGGTGTCCCGCCGCGGGCGGGATTGGGAAGTGGGAAAAGCCGGTGGAGGATGAACCCAAAAAATAAGGAGTTATTATGCCAGCAGTAACACTGGAACAATTATTGTCCGCAGGTGTCCATTTCGGACATTTGACCCGCCGATGGAATCCCAAAATGAAACCCTACATTTTCATGACACGTAACGGGATTCATATTATCGATTTAAAGAAAACCCAACAGGCTCTTGATAAGGCGCTTAAGGTGGTTTACGATGTGGTTAGCGAAGGCTACGAAGTGATGTTTGTAGGAACCAAACCGCAAGCCAAAGACATTATTACCAATGAAGCACAGCGTTGCGGCATGTTTTACGTGACCCATCGTTGGCTGGGCGGTATGCTCACAAATTTTGCCACCATTAAAAAGTCGATTAAGCATTACAAAAATTTGGAAAAAATGAGCACCGACGGTACGTATGAGAAAATCTCCAAAAAAGAGCGTTTAATGATCGAACGCGAAAAAGAAAAATTGTACCGCGTGCTTTCCGGTATTTTGGAAATGAAACGTTTGCCTGGTTTGCTCTTTATCGTGGATATTAATAAAGAGCACTTGGCTGTGCACGAAGCACGTAAAATGAATATCCCCATCGTGGCGATGGTGGATACGAATGTGGATCCTACATTGGTGGATTATCCCATTCCGGCCAATGATGATGCGGCCAAAAGCATCAGCTTAATTACCAGCAAAATTGCCGACACGATTATTGAAGCGCGGCAGAAGTTACAGGAAAAAAGAGCGTTGGAAGAAGCGGCCGAGAAAGAAAAGAAAAAAGCGCAACAGCCCAAAGAGCAAAAACGTGGTGCGAAAGATATTAAAAAAGAAGTCAAAAAAGGAAAACCGGCACCGCGGGCTAATGCCAAGAAAGAAGAAGTAAAAGAAGAAAAGAAGACAAAAGAGGTAAAAGAGGAGTCGAAATAATGGCAGAAATTAGTGCTGCAATGGTTAAACAACTGCGCGATAAAACAGGCGCGGGAATGATGGATTGTAAAAAAGCCCTGCAGGAAGCTGACGGGGACTTTGATAAAGCGATAGAAATTTTACGGAAAAAAGGTATTGCCAAAGCGGCCAAACGGGCCGATCGTGAAGCCAAAGAAGGCGTGGTTACCGCATATATTCATCCGGGCAACAAATTAGGCGTTTTGGTAGAAGTCAATTGCGAAACCGATTTTGTGGCGAATACCGACGATTTTCAGGCCTTTGCCAAAAATATTGCCATGCATATTGCGGCCAGCAATCCGTTGGCTATCCGACGCGAAGATTTGGATCAGGAAGCGTTGAATAAGGAAAAAGAAATCTATCGTGAGCAGGCGCTGGCCTCCGGTAAGCCCGAACATATCGTCGATAAAATCGTCGAAGGACGTATTGAAAAATATTATTCTGAAGTTTGTCTTTTGGAGCAACCGTACGTCAAAGACCCGGATAAAACCGTTCAGGATTTGGTTACGGAAACAATTGCCAAAGTGGGTGAAAATATCACGATTAAACGGTTTGCTCGTTTTCGTATCGGAGAATAAGTATGGGTGCCGCACCGCAACTCAAATACAAACGTGTCCTGCTTAAGCTAAGCGGTGAATCGTTGGCGGGCGATGCCGGTAACGGCATTGCCGCTTCCCGTTTGCAATATTTTATGCAGGAGGTCAAGCTGCTGCACAAGATGGGTGTTCAATTGGGGATTGTAATCGGTGCCGGTAACATCTTTCGCGGCTTAACCTCCTACGAAGTGAATGTGGATCGCGTTACGGCCGATCAAATGGGGATGTTAGGTACGGTGATCAATGCGTTGGCCTTACGCAGTGTATTTGAACAAAACGGGATTGCGGCAACTGTCTTTTCGGCGTTTAATGTGGGTGCCATTGTCGAACCGTATGCGCCGGCCAGGGCGCTGGAAGCCATGGATCAGGGCAAGGTGGTCATCCTGGGCGGGGGTACGGGTAATCCTTATTTTACTACCGATACGGCCGGTGTTTTAAGAGCCGTGGAATTACAAATGGATGTTATTCTAAAGGGAACACGCGTGGACGGCGTTTACAATGCCGATCCTGAAAAAGTGGAAGATGCCATCAAGTTCGATGAATTGACTTACATGGAAGTTGTACGTCGGGGATTGAAGGTGATGGATACGACAGCGATTACTTTGGCTATGGAGAACCAGTTGCCGATCATTGTCTTTAATTTCAATGTTTCGGGAAACTTGCATAAAATCATACTCGGGGAATCGGTAGGAACCAAAGTTCAGGGGTAAGTTATGGATGCCAATGAAATTATCAAAGATGCCAAACGTCGCATGGAGGGGGCTATTAATGCCTTTCACGATGAACTCGTAAAAATTCGAACCGGACGTGCAACGCCGACTTTACTGGACGGTATTCGGGTGGAATATTACGGGCAGAAAGTTCCGCTTAATCAGGTGGCTACGGTCACCGCACCGGAACCGCGTTTGTTGGTGGTGCAACCGTGGGAAAAAAAGATGCTGGCCGAGATCGAAAAGGAAATTTTAAAAGCCGATTTGGGGCTGAATCCCAGTAACGATGGGACGGTTATCCGTATTCCCATTCCCCAGTTAAGTGAAGAGCGGCGTAAAGATTTGGTAAAGCTGGTACACAAATTTGCCGAAGACGCCCGTATCGCCATACGTAATGTGCGTCGTGATGCCAACGATCATTTAAAAAAGCTGGAAAAAAACCACGAAATCAGTGAAGATCAGTTAAAAGATTATCTGGACCAAGTTCAGGATTTGACGGACGATCATATTAAGAAAATTGATGACATTATGAAAAACAAAGAAGCGGAAATCATGAAGGTGTGATTTCATGGTTTTTGCTGACAATGTTCAAGGCCGGGATGCCGTTGGTGTACCGGCTTTTTTTATGTCGTTATTATTCCGCCATCGAAAAATGGGGCGTTACGAGCAAGTTTGTAAAATTGATCTCCTGCATTCGGGTAATTTTATTCTTGCTAAATAGAGCTTTTCGATATTGATGATAACAGACATGAAAAAAATGGTTTCGGAAACGGTTTTATTCCATTAACATCATTTTGTAATAATTTTACTTAAATTATTAATTTTTTCTCCGATCAATAATAAAGTTCCAAAAAAGGTTTCATTATTGCTTGATGCATGGGGATTAGGCAAAGGGAGTTGATTTCGAACATTTAAGAAGCTAATTTAATCCAATGCATCATAAGGTGCATTAAAGCAGAGCGTTTGTGCTCTACGAGAAAATTCTGTTTAATCTTGAATATCGGAAAGCGGATTTTTGCGATGAACGACGATGCGAATTTTGCTTATGACTGCGTTATGGTTTAGTGGCATTTTTGTCAATTTGATTTCTGACACATCAAAAATAAGTAAAATTCGTAAACTAAATATTATTATTTGCATTAATTGGGTTTAATCAAAGGGAAAGAATGCAACGACCTCCTCAAAAGAATACATTGATCGTAGGATGGAATGTTGAAGCCGTCACTTTATACGATCGACTTCTGGAAGTACCTGCTCTGGGCTATAATGTTCGTGGTTTTATTCGTCCGGAAGGCAACGATCGTAAACGGCACTATAAAAATGTGCCGGTTTTGGGTGATTTGGAGAATTTTGCGGAAGTCGTTAAAAAATACAATATTTCCGATGCCCTAATTGTTCTCTCTCCGCCGGAAAAGGAGTTTCTGCCGCGCATTATTGAGCTGTGTAATAAAAATCATATTGAGTATTCTATTGTATCCGATGCATACGATTCGGATTACGATCATGTGGTGCGTCATGTGATTCGGCAGGTACTTAGTCCGCGGGAATTCGGTTTCAGGCGTTTGTTTGACATTTTCGTTTCTTTGTTTTTATTGATTTTGCTTTTCCCTTTATTTATTGTTGTGGCGATTGCCATAAAATTGGAAACTCCGGGCCCCATCATTTATTCGCAGCAGCGTCTGGGGCAAAATGGTAAAGTTTTTGCCGTGCATAAATTCCGTTCCATGGTGCAGGATGCGGAAAAAAAAACGGGGCCGGCCTGGGCCACCAAGCGTGATCCGCGAGTGACCAAAGTCGGTCGGTTTTTGCGCAAAACACGTATTGATGAATTGCCCCAGCTATTAAATGTTTTAAAAGGGGATATGAGTTTCATCGGCCCCAGGCCGGAGCGACCCTTTTTTGCCAGCCAATTTAAAAAGCAGATACCGTTTTATATGGCACGCCTAAAAACGAAACCGGGGATTACCGGCCTGGCTCAAGTGACCGTCGGATATGACGAAACTATTGAAGACGTAAAAGAGAAAATAAAAAAAGATATCGAATATATTGAAAATCGAAATTCTTTTCTGTTAAATTTAAAAATTTTATTGAAAACCGTCTTAGTTGTTCTCAAGGGCGAAGGCCAATAAAAATAGATTAAAAATTAATTTTTTTTCAAAACAGGACGATTTTTACAATTGACCCTGAATGCAATTTTTGTGAGCGCTAAAGTTAAAATAAATAAAATAGTTGGCGCCAAAGAAATTTATTCTCGAATTATTATGTTGGTACATGAACATAAATTCAATTACAGGATATGGGCCATCCTGTAATTGAGGTGGCGGAGCCATAAATAAAAAGGTGATTCAATGGAAAAATTACAAATCGAATCGAAGTTTGCCGACCAAAGCGGTGATGTTATGGTCGTTGAGTTGGGCGGGCATGTCGATCAATCCAATAGTTATCAGTTGGAGAAATTATTTGATAATATTATCGAGAGCGGTTGCTATCGGGTTATCGTCGATTTTAGTAACGTCTATTACATGAGCAGTGCCGGCTGGGGCGTTTTCGTGGGTGAAATCAAACGTTTCCGCGATAAAGGCGGCGATATTAAATTGGCCAGTATGCGTCCTGAAATTTATGAAGTGTATCAAATGTTGGAATTCTATCATATTTTGGAAGATTATCCATCGGTAGAGGCAGCGGCGGCTTCTTTTCGCAAGGAAAAGGAAGAACTGGATATGGTAATCGGTGAAATTGAAGAAGAAAGTAGTGCCCCGCCTGAAGAAACCGGGTCCGTAAACATCGAAGAAACCGAAGAAACCGTGGAAGAAATCGATCTGGAAGAAGTGGAGGAAGCGGATGATTCATCGGCTCCCGATAAGCCCAAGAGCCGGGACGATACTCTGTTTTCGGCAATGGATTTTCGCCGTGAAACCGTTCATAAGTTTGTACCGCAGCTCATTCAACAAAATGTGAAATTGGCCGAATTACCAATTCAGGAAAAAATTAAAAAGGTTGTTTCCCAAAATCCATTGGTGGGTTTGTTTGGAATTCGCAAAATTTTGCGGCATGAACAATTCGGAAATACGAAAATCGGTATTTTCAAATTATACCGTCTGTTAAAAGAAATGGATTTGAACACAAAAGAAAAGCGATACCGTTTTTACAGATCATGTTAAATCGGGAATGAAACCATGAGAAATACCATTCAAAAGATATCCGTCGCCATCTCTCTCATTTTTATTATGGGCATGGGGCAGTTGGTTTTTGCTCAAAACACGACTGCTGTTCCCAATCCCGACCCGGACTGGGGTGAATTTCCGTTTACGCCGGGTGATGGATTGCTCATTTCGACCCTTCCGGACACCACTTCGTTTTTAAACGGCGTTTTTGCCATTGATGATCGTGGTTACGCCGAATTGCCGATCATCGGGAAGGTTCATGTCTCGCAAATGACCGTGCAGCAAATGCTGGATTTTCTGAAAAAGAATTATGAAAATTATTTACGTTATCCCAATTTTTACGTGAAACCAGTGGTTCGTGTTAGTTTGCTCGGCGGCTTTGTGCGTCCCGGTTTGTATTATGTGGACATTAACAGTTCCCTGTGGGATGTCGTTCATCTGGCCGGCGGTACGCTAACCGAAGACGGCATTAAAGATTTGCGCTGGCAGCACGGCGATAAAGAAATTTCCGACCATATTGTTGCTTTGTATGAACGGGGTGTTTCTTTAAAACGAATGGGATTTAAATCCGGTGATATCTTTTGGACCCCGTCGCCGACACGACCCACATTCTGGGACCATGTACGTGACGTGTTACCTGTTTTATCGTTTGCCACTACTATTTGGGCAATTTACAATACATATCAACGTGACTTGATTATATTACGTGCCAGATAATCATCAAAAGGATTGAAAAATGCAAGACAAAAAAAGACCGCACGATTTGGGTTTTAGCGATACGAAATTGGATTGGCATCATTATATTCGTTTGTTTAAACGTAAAAAATGGCTTTTCTTGTTTATCTTTGTTTTCGTTGCGCTTTTTAGTATGGCCGTAGCCTGGAAACTGAGCCCCAGACCCGTTTACACGACACAAGCATTGTTGCAGTTTCAGGATACGCGTTCCTTAAGTGAGATGAATACACGCGGTAAACCCGAATTCGAAAGTAAAATCGGTATTTTGATGAGTCGTAACTTTCTGGGCAAGGTGGTGGATAAATTAAGCCTGGTGGTGCGTTTCAGCGGCGTGGACCGCTACGATGCGGTGGATAGTGTTTATTTGCATCCCAATTATTTAAAAGGCCGTTTCGAACTACGCAAACATGGGAATAAATTAGTTCTCTATTACACCAGTCAGGATAAATCAATCGAGAATAAGAAGGTACTGGAAGTGGATTATCCCGATAACAATACCATCGAATACGGTGGGGTAGGTATCGTCATGAAAAAGAGTTATTGGGATAATCACGATAAATTGATCTATTCGGTCAATTCCCGTGATCGGGCCATCGAAAGTCTGTTGAATTCTTTGAATTTTAAATTTAAAAATCGGGCACGCACTCTCTTGGCCATTACAATCAGCGGGGTGGATCGCCATTTGATCGCCAAAACTTTAAATACGATTCTCGATGAATTTGTAAAGGAAAATCTGGATCTAAAGAAATACCAGACCCGCGAAGTATTGAATATTTTGAAAGAACAACTGCAAACGGCCAAACGGGAATTGGATCAGGCCGAACAGGAACTTAAAAACTTCAGGGAACGCAATCCCTGGGTCGGTTTAACGGCCGATGCCAGCGGAATTATTGCCGGTATTTCTAACTACGATGCGCAAAGAAATCAGCTTTTGAATCGTAAAAACGAACTGGACGGGTTGTTAAAACGCTTGCAAGCCAGCAGGGGAGAAGACCGTTATTCCATTTTAAATGAGATTATTGCTTTTTTGGCGGCGCAAGGTGCACCCACGGCTACGGCCCTGTCTTCGGAGTTTACGACCTTGAATACGGAACGGAGTCGTTTGTTGAGTACCTATTCACCGACGCATCCATACGTTAAGGAAAATGCCAAAAAATTAGCCGATCTGGAAAAAAAGGTTGTGTTGACGGCCCAGAATCAATTAAATCAAATGAATATGCAATTGGCCGATTTGACGCGAAAAATCAACGAAAATAATAGTAAAATAAGACGCTTGCCGGCCAAAGAACTGAAATTGGCCGAATTGGAACGTAAACGTTCCGTGGCAGATCAGGTGTACTCTTCGCTGCTGATAAAATACAATCAGGCCAAAATTGCCGATGCGGTTGAAGTGGGCGACGTGGTTATTTTGGATCATGCGCCGGTGCCTTTACCCATCAGCAAGTTCAAGACCTATTTGAAGATTTTGATGATCGGTTTGATTTTAGGTCTTGGTGTGGCTGTGGTGGTGATTATTATTTTGGATTTCTTTGATAAAACCGTACGCACGGCAGATGAATTGGAAAAGGCCATCCCGATTCGGGTTATCGGTAAAATTCCGGTGATTAAAACGGAAAAAGAAATTATCGATCTTAAAGTGGACGAGCCCTCACGAGTTGACCCCAAGCTGGTAACGGCCGACTATTCCCCCACGCCTGTGGGAGAAGCGTATCGTAGTTTGCGCACCCAACTATTGTTTAATAAAGACAGAAAAATCAAATCGATCTTCATCACTTCTTTGAATCCGGATGAAGGAAAATCGTTGAACGCAGGTAATTTGGCCATCACATTTGCGCAGCAGAAATTACCGACTATTTTGATTGACGGCGATTTACGCCGCGGTGTACTGCACAATTCGTTTGCCTGTAAAAAGAAGCCCGGCTTTTCGGACTTTCTCTACAGCAATGCCGATATTACCGATGAAAACGTACGTAAGATTATCCAGACCACGCATATTCCCAACCTGTTTCTCATCAGTAGCGGGGTGCCCATTCCCAATCCTTCCGAGTTGTTGGGAAGTCCGCGGGCTAAAGAGCTGATCGAATTTTTACGGCACCGTTTTGGCTTTTTGATTATCGACACGCCACCCATTGCCGTTGCTTCGGATGCCATCATCGTTTCACGTAATGTGGACGGTGGCCTGCTGGTGGTGCGCGCCGGAAAATCGAACATTGAACATTTGAAATCCAAATTGGAAGAATATCAGGACTTGCGAGAGCACATTGTGGGTATTGTGCTTAATTTTGCCAAGGAAGAAATAGATCATAAAAAATATCGCTATTCTTATTACAATTATTGAGAGAATAAGCGTCCCCGCAATTTTTAATTAAAAAAAGAAGGGATTTGGCGTTCGGCTGAATCCCTCTTTTAGTAATAGGACAATTCGTTTGAACATGAAGCTAATTCCTTTAACATCAAGTTGGTATGATCGTTGGAATGCCTTTGTGGATGCTCATCCGCAGGGTCGCATGTATCATCGTACGGAATGGAAAGAGATTACGGAAGAGGTGTTTGCCAAAAAGGGGTTGTACCGCCTGGTGACGGATGGCGATGAAGTCCTTGGAATTTTACCGTTGGTGCGTTTCCATACGTTTTTAACCGGCAAACAGCTTATCTCGCTTCCTTATGTGAATTACGGCGGCCCTTTGTGGAAGGATGAGCAGGCCAGGACTTTGATTCTGGATGAAATCGAAAATTTGCGCGCAAAAACCGCATCTACGGCCGTGGAAATACGCTATGATCAAGCGGAAGCTTTTCCGTTGCCTGTCAAAACCAATAAAGTGACCTTTTGGTTGGATTTGCCGTCGGATGCCGAAATTTTGTGGAAGGGGTTCAAGGCCAAGTTACGCAGCCAAATAAGGCGACCCATGAAAGAAGAGATGTACGCACGCCGGGGTGGCCTGGAATTAT
The DNA here is from genome assembly GCA_964532875.1 of uncultured Caldithrix sp. Lineage (GTDB taxonomy): Bacteria > Calditrichota > Calditrichia > Calditrichales > Calditrichaceae > Caldithrix. The sequence goes on from CAZHIZ010000027.1 coordinate 18,275, forward strand.
TAAACGATTTCTACTACGTATTTTGTCGTAATATGCGCCATTTGGGGACGCCGGTTTACGGTAAAGCATTATTCCGTACCATTCTGCAGCGCTTACCAAAGCAGGCTTTTTTAATCGTTGTTTATTCCCGGGAGCGGCAGCCGGTGGCCGGTGCTTTTCTGTTAGGCTACAAAAAGACACTGGAAATTCCCTGGGCCTCTTCCTTGCGCCAGTACAATCGTTTTAGTCCGAACATGCTGTTGTATTGGGAAGTGTTGAAGGCTGCTATTGAAAAAGGTTACACGGTTTTCGATTTTGGACGGGGCACTAAAGAAGGCGGAACGTACCGCTTTAAAAAGCAATGGGGCGGGCGCGAGGTTCAATTGTATTGGTACTACGCTTTAGCGCCGGGCGCGCAACCGCCGGCAGTGAATAAAGAAAATCCGAAATTCCAGGCAGCCATAAAGGTGTGGCGCCGCTTGCCGTTGTGGTTTACCAATTTAATCGGCCCGTCCATCGTAAAAAATCTACCTTAAAAAATATCGGACTCTTGGGGCAGACGAATTGCCACGAAACAATAGGAATTTTTTCTTGTAGGATTCGGTTCGTAATGAGATCGAACAAACAAAAATACTTCATTTAATCAGGTACTGTTTTAATATGGCCGAAATTATATTTTGGAGCAGTGTGATCATCCTTTTTTATGTGTATTTGGGATACCCCTTGCTGCTTTTGCTATTAAAGCCTTTGTTGCGCAAACCGCTACGTTTTGATATTAGCTACACTCCGCGAATTGCCTTGATCATTTCCGCTTTTAACGAAGAGGCTGTTATTCGTGCCAAATTAAAAAATTCATTAGAGCTGGATTATCCCGGGGATAAAATGGAAGTTTGGGTCGTTTCCGATGCCTCCACCGATCGCACCGATTCTTTGGTACGGGAATGCAACGACCCGCGTGTCCATCTGTTCCGCCTTGATGAAAGACGGGGCAAAACCTACGGTTTAACAACCGCAATGGAAGGGATCGACAGTGAGGTGGTGGTTTTTTCCGATGCAAATTCCATTTACGATAAGCACGCTTTAAAAGAATTGGTCAAATACTTCATCGATCCTTCGGTTGGCTACGTGGTTGGTCATGCGCGTTATTATGAAGATGCCGAAAGTGCCTCGGCGGTTCAAGAGAATGCCTACTGGTCGTTTGAAGTTAAAATGAAGATGAACGAATCGGCCATCGGTTCTGTGGTGGGAGGTGACGGCGCTATTTATGCCATCCGTCGCAGGTTATTCAGGCCTTTGCATGAAGACGACATCAACGATTTTGTTAATCCCATCCATATCATTCTGCAAGGGTACCGCGGAGTGTTTAATCCGCACGCCGTTTGTTACGAAGAAGCTTCTCCTTCGTTTCTAAAAGAATACTGGCGCAAGCGGCGGATTGTGAATCGCAGTTGGCGCGGTTTGTGGAAGAATGTCCAGATTCTTAATCCGTTTAAATCCGGCATTTATGCCTGGCAAATCTTTAGCCACAAATTGTTACGTTGGCTGGGCGGGCTGTTTTGTTTAACTGCTTTAATCAGTAATGCCTTTTTATTGGGGCAGGGGGCATTTTACAATTTTGCGTTTGTACTGCAATTCATTTTCCATTTAACGGCTTTAATCGGTTATTGGCTGGATAAGCGCGGGAAAAAGGCACCCTTTTTTGTGAATGTTCCTTATTATTTCGATATGGTCAATCTGGCCTCGCTCCAGGGGATTATCGAAGCCCTGTACGGGAAAAAATACGTTACCTGGAAAACAATTCGGCAGGAGTAGATATGGGCTACGTGGTTAAGCTTGCGGATCTGGAACGCGATAAGGAAATTATGGTCAATATCCTGAAGAATAATCGCAGTCGGCAAGACATCGATTACACAAAGCGCATCGATTGGATCTATTTAAACAATCCCTTCGGCCGGGCCAAGGCCTGGATTATCTGGGAAGAAACCAAGAAGATCCCCGTGGGGTTTACCGGCGTTTTCCCGCGGCCGGTTTTTGTGGACGGTAAGGAATTTATGGCCTGGAATTGCGGTGATTTTTCAATTGAAAAAAAATATCGTACTTTAGGTGTGGCTCTTAAGTTGCGCAAAGAAGCCAAGCTTGCGGTGGATTCCGGTGAAGTGCCTTTCCTGTATGCGCATCCCAATCGGCGCATGGAAGTCATCCATTTACGTGCGGGGCACCAAAAGATCGGGCAGATGGTGCGCTTTGCACTTCCCTTGAGAATAGATCGTTATTTGAAGGAAAAAATTTCCTGGAACATTTTGGCACAAATATTGGCTTTACCCGTGAATACCTTCTGGCAGGTGAAGTTTGCCCTGAAGCAAGCTAAAAATAGTAAAGGCATGTTTCTGCCGCGCGTCACCTGCCGTGCAGTTCATGAACAATTATTTGAATCCATGAAGTCACGTTTTCGTGTAATCGGTATTCGAAACTGCGCTTATTTAGATTGGAAATTTGCACGCCATCCTAATTTTAAGTACGGACAATACGACTTTGAGGCGGACGGGCGTTTGCGCGGTACGATTTATTTTCTGAGAAAGGGCGATACCATTTATTTGATAGATGTTTTATGTGATGATTTCGAGCGTTATGTACTGCCCATGTTTGTCACATTTATTAATGATGTGTATCGGCAGGGTGATGTTTCGGCCCTGTCATTTATTATTCAAGAGCAAAATCCTTTAACGGTTTTTTTGCGAGCGCTCGGTTTTAAACAACGTGACGATGCCACTTCGGCGGTTATTGCGTATGCCAATGCCGCCCGACAGCCAGAAGTTGCCCCCGTGGTGCTTAATGCGGCTAATTGGTTTATGACGGTGGGCGATAGAGATGCCTGATAACTATTAAAATGGAGGTTCATAATGGATATGCACAAAAAAATTGTGGATTTTTTATATGATGATGCTTTAAAGGATGAATTTGCCGAATTGGATTATGACGATTCGTTGCTGGAGAGGGGGATTATCGATTCCGTTAAGATGTTGGATTTGATCGGATTTATTGAAAAGGAGTTTAACATCGCTGTTGATGACGACGATTTATTTCCGGAGAACTTCGATAGTATTAATGCCATAGTTCGTTTTGTCCAATCCAAAAAACAATAGGAAAATAAATAATTAAAAAGCGTGGAAAGGACTTCTGAGACAATAGTTTATTTTAAATATTGCCGGAGGTATGGATAATAACTTAAAAGAGCGTACTAAAATTGCAATTTTATGGAACGTCTTTAATATTTTATTTTCTAAATCATCACGAATAATTACATCCATAATATTGGCACGTTTACTTTTCCCCAGGGACTTCGGTTTGTACGGGGTGGCGCTTATTATTATTCGCTTAGGACGGCGGATTTCAAATCTTGGCTTTTCCAAAGTCCTGATACAAAAAGAGGCCATTGACAGAGCAGAAGTCGATACAATTTTTACGGTCAGCTTTGTACTTAATTCTGTGGTGTTTGTTGTTTTGTTACTCGGTGCTCCTTGGTTTGCTATTTTTGTCCACAACCCGGCCGTGACGAAGCTAATACGCGTTATCGCGCTGACTTTTATTTTTAATACTTTTGTTATGGTCGGAGAAAGTTTGCTAAAAAGAAACCTGGATTTTAAGCACATTTCAATTGCTCGTTCTGTCCGATCGGCCTTTAATTATCTAACGGCTATTATAATGGCTTTCGGTGGATTGGGTGTTTGGAGTTTAATTGGTGGTGAAGTAACGGCTGTTCTTGTAAATACAGGTTTGGCCCTTTATTTCGCCAGATGGGTTCCTCGCTTTTTTTACAAACATAATGTGTTTAAAAAATTATATTCGTATGGCATGCGCGTTTCAGCCGTGGACTATTTAAATTATTTTATTAATAATGTGGATTATTTGTTAATCGGGCGTTATCTGAATATGGCGGCCCTCGGTTATTACGAAAGAGCTTTTAATTTAATGAGTCTTACCCGCCGCCAGGTAGAACGTTCCATGAACGAAGCGTTGTTTTCTGCATTCTCACGAATAAAAGATGATCGCCCCAAAGTAGTCCGTAACTTAAAACAGATATTAAATTATACGGCCGTAATTGCCTATCCCGTGTTAATTGCTCTTATTTTTTTGGCACCCTCACTGATTTACAATCTTTATGGTCCTAAGTGGGTGCGTTCAACTGAGCCATTACAAATCATGTGCGTATCCGGCCTTTTTCAGACGTTAATAACGGCTTTTTTTGCGGTTATTTTTGCGCTTGATTTTGTTACGGACCGTATTAAGGCTCAGATAGTATATTTAGCCTTGTTAACCGGTATTATCATTTTGTTGATTCCGTATGGAATCAATGGAGTGGCCTGGGCCGTGGTAATGGCCAGTTTTGTGTATGTAATATTGATTATGCGTATTATAATCAGACGGTTGCCATTTACATGGGTTGATTTTTGGCAAACACAAAAAGGGCCTATTCAATATGCGACTGTTCAAATTTTTCTTTCTTCATTGGTCTTGTATTTTTCACGCCGCTTTTTTGAAGTAACAAGCATTCCTATGTTTTTTATCCTTAGTGCAATTACGTTCTTGGCTTTCATTACTGCGCATTTGATTTTTAGAAACGAAAGCTACGAACATTTACTTGCGGAAATAAAGGAAACGATTAAAAGAAAAAAAGCAAGATGATGTGATGACTCATTTGAATAGCCAAAATAAACCTATCATCCGGCTCCCATGGGGGGCCTGGTATGCCGATAGTGATTTTACCCTGGAATTACCTGAAAATAGTGATATTACTTTTTTTAATTTACCCCGTTTTCCCTCCCTTTCTGAGCAGTTAACAAGAAGGAAGTTAGCGGCCTGTATTCCTTTGGTAAAAAGGAAAAATCCGCAATCAATCGTTATCGTAGTTGACGATTTAACGCGTCCCGTATACTTGGGAGAGATGCTGAATATATTAGTGCGTACTTTACATGAATGCGGTGTACCCAAAAATGCCATCCGGTTTTTAGTGGGATTAGGTACCCATCGCCCGCTTACGGTGCAAGATATGGCTAAAAAGCTGGGTTCGGATATCGTGCAGGAATATGAGTGTCTAAACCATGATCTTGCCGATACGATCCCTATTGATGTAGTGTGGGGCAAAACTCCGGTCAAGCTCAATCGCCATTATGTGCAGGCCGATTTTAAAATCGTGATTAGCGGACTTACGCCCCATAGTTTTGCCGGTTTTAGCGGTGGTGCCAAGATGCTCATTCCGGGATTGGCTGACATGGAAATTGTGGCCAAAACACATAAATCAGTAATGATGGGCTTCATGGGCAAGTTGGGAGAGGTACAAAATAATCGGTTCCGCAAAACCATCGAAGCACTGGTGGAACATGTAGGGCTCGATTTTTTCATTGGTGTGGTTCTGAATGGCGATCGAACCATTGCCGATATCTATGCAGGAGATTATGTTGAAGCTCATCGGCAGGCGGCTTTTAAAGCCCGAAAATTATACGAAGTTTCTTTACCCAAAGATACCCAGTTCGATCTGCTTATTTTAAATGCCTACCCAAAAGATACCGAACTATTACAGGCCGAAAACGGTTTTATTCCGCTAAAATCGTTTGGTGCGCAATTGGTTAAAGAAGGGGGCGCTGTTTTGTTGACTTCGGCTTGTTCGGAGGGGATGGGGCATCATGGCCTGTTTGCACCGGGAGGAAAATTGTACCATGTTCCTCGGCCCCTGCGATTTTTGAAAAGCAGACAATTTTTATTTTATTCACCCTCTGTGAAAAAAGATGATTTCTATCGTTTATTTTGGAAAGATTATATGTTCTTTAATGAAAAGCCAAAATTAGAACATTTCTTGGCTCATACTTTTCAAAGTAAGGTAAGAGTGGGCGTCTTCCCTTATGCCAGTTTACAGTTACTGAAACGCATTGATGATTGAAATACTAATTTATGGAACCGGAAAATGAGCAGTAGTAATGAAAAGATACTAAAAAAAACGAACGAATCGGTGGCATATCGATTTTCGTTTAAAATTTTACAGCGCGGAGTGGCACTGGTTTTTTCGGTGATATTAGCTCGTTTACTCTCACCTGCCGAATTCGGAATTGTAGCGATTGCCCGGATGGTAATTACTTATGCCAATAATTTCACCAATTTTGGATTTAATACGGCTTTGGTTCAAAAAGACCGTATTCAATCATCCCATGTTAATTCCGTATTTACGTTTAACTTGACGGTTTCTGTGATATTGGCTCTTTTAACCGCAGGTTTTGCGGACAAATTAGCCGTTTTTTTTAACAATCCTCAGGTCGGTCCTGTTTTGCGTTGGATGTCGTTTTATTACATAATTACTACTTTTTATTATATTCCGGTAGCCATTTTAAAACGGGATATCCGTTATAAAACAATCTCTGTTGTGGAATTTGTACAGGGCGTGCTAACATCAATATTTGCTATCATTTTAGCTTTAAACCATTTCAGTTACTGGTCCATCGTTATTCCTGCTTTAATTATGCCTGTTTTTTCGCTGGCAATTTATATGCGTAAAACCCGTTGGGTTCCTCACTTGATGTTTAAACATGAGGTAATGAAAGAGATATATTCTTTCGGCTTTTGGAATTTTATTCGCAATCAACTAAATTTACTGGTAGCAAAAGTAGATTATTTTGTGATTGCCAAATACTTAAATGTAGCCAGTCTCGGTATTTATGAAAAGGCATTTGAATTTACTAATCGTACTCTGTCCGGGGTGACCAAGCCCATCAGTTCCATTTATTTTTCTACTTTTAGTCGCTTACAAAACGATAAGGCTGCGTTAAAAAAAGTTCTTTTTCAGGGGATTTCCATTCTGGCCACCGTTACATATCCCCTGTTGTTCGGTATCATTGTTGTCGCTCCCTATTTTGTGTACGCTTTGTTGGGCGAACGCTGGGCGCTTTCCATTATACCCATGCAAATTTTAGCGGCGGCCGGTCTGTTCCGGGTTCTTTTAGGCATTATGACCAGCGCTAATGTGGCCATAGGTGAGTACAAAATTCAGACCCAATTCAATATGTTCAATTCCGCTGTTTTTGTCATATTATGCTTTACATTAGTTCAGAAAGGAATATTAGCCATCACCTGGGCGTTTTTCATTTTTTCTGTTTTGGGATTCCTATTTAGCTTTTATATTTTACGTAAAACTTTACATTTGAAATTATGGGAGTTGGGAGCTGCTTTTTTATATCCTTTTGCTGGTTCTTTCTTAATGGCTTTTGTAATATATGGCCTGTCCCGCAGTGTGTTCACGGATAGCCATTCTGTCTTGCATTTTGCCGCTCTTTCCGTTATCGGCATCGGAATATATGGCGTATGGGCCTTTGTTTTATACAAAAAGAAAAAAATTACCTTAAAATTAAAATGATCAGGAAAACAGTGCTTGACATTTGCTCATTGATGTGAGAATATTAAGCCCCAAGAAGAAAATTCCGATAACTAACCATAGAGCTCATAACGGTATAGCCGGTTCAGGTTTTGTTACATGAACTTTAGGAGATACCAATAACATTTTTATTAGAGAATAAAAAATGGCACTTAAACGATTTTTTTGGAGACTTCCGAAAATTATTCGCAATTGGCACTGGTATTTTATTCAGGATTTACCCAACCGCTTTGGGAAAAAACTACGGGCCCGATGGGCCAAAAAATATTTCGGTAGTGTAGGAAAAAATTTGGATATTCATGAAGGATTTGCTATTCAAAATCCGGATCAATGTTTTGTGGGTGATAATGTGATTATTGCACGTGGTTGTCATTTTAATGCCAGCGGCGGATTGTACATAAAAGATTGGGTCGGCTTCGGCCCCGGGGTAAAAGTATGGACGGTAAATCACCGTATTGATAACCTGGAAGTACCGATCCCTTTACAGGGATCGGAACAGGGTAAGGTAATTATTGAAGAGGGCGCCTGGATTGCTACTAATTCTATCATTTTACCGAATCCTAAAAGGGATATTGTTATTGGCAAAGGAGCGGTAATAGGCGCCGGAAGTGTATTGTCCAAATCGGTGCCTCCTTACAGTATTTGTATGGGCAATCCGGCCCGGGTAATCGGTTTTCGAACCAAGTTAAAAAAAAGAAATGAAAGCGATGATAATAATAGAAACGAAAAGGAGAAAAAATCAGATCAATAGTATTTCATGATGGAGCCGTTCATCATACCATAATTAATATGATTTTGTGTGGATATTAAAAAATTCAGATATATTTTGGTGTGGGAATGGTGAGTGGCCAGCAAGAGTTGCCTTAAAGCATATCGGCTTTTAATCTAATATAAATCAAAATGTATTTTAATATTTAAATCTACACAACAATTTATCTTTAATCCCAGAATCCAAGTTTAATCGTTTAATCAAGAAGGCTAAAAATGATTTTTGTACATTTGACAACAACCTCATGGAAAATAGGCCAGGTCATGTCGCGGCAAGCCATGACACGAGCTCTTTCAAAATATGGAATGAATTTATATTTTACACCTGCCGTTACGTTTGCCTTAAAAGGCAATGACGGATTGGAAGAAAAGGCAGACCGAAATATAATTCTGTTAAAACCCTCATCGGAAAAAGGTTTTATTTACCGCAATGAGTGGCTAAAAAAAATACAGATAAATCGCCAAATCCATTGGTTACAAAAAAAAATCGATCAATACCGCGCCCCAAATGAACCAATTGTTTTGTATGTCTGGCATTATATGTTTTATCCTTTCGTTCACCAGATTTCACATGATGTCCTTGTTTTTCATATTTACGACGATGTATTTATGTACTATAATTCATCTCCCCGAAAAAACGATGTGATCGCTGAACGACATTTAATCGAAGAGGCCGATATTGTTTTGGTTGTGGGTGAAGATTTGGCCCGACATAAAAATGTAAATCGTCCTTGGATTCCCTGTCCGGGTGGGGTTAATATGTCGATTTTTAAAAGGATGGAACCGGATTTAGAAGCTTTTGGTTTAGACTCCGGTGATCATCGTAAAAAAGCAGGATACTTTGGCCGTTTTAACAGCAAAATCGATTTTCCCTTATTGTGGGAAATTGTACGCAAAGGAAGTAATTATTTGTTTTTATTCGCCGGTTTGACCGGGAATATGAATGCCGCCGACCAAAAGCTTTGGCAGGCGATTTTGGATTCGGAAAATGTACGTTATTTTGGGCCAAAGTCGCAGCAAGAACTCGTGCATCTTTACAATGCTTTGGATGTGGGGCTCATGCCATATCATTATAAGAAAGGATGGTCTCAGTTTGCGATTCCTCTGAAGTTTACGGAGTTTCTAGCCCTGGGTAAACCGGTGGTCAGTACGCCTTTAATTCCGTTAAAAAAATTTACTGATTTGGTTTCCTTGGAGGATACGGCGGAAGGATTTTTGCATGCGTTCGAACGTTTGATCGAAACCGATTCCCCTGAAATACAGGCCCGACGTATTGCATTTGCCCGCAGCAACAGCTGGGAAAACAGAGCTAAAACGGTGTATGAAGAAATCGCCAAAAAATTAAAAAAGTAACGCTATTTTACTCACCATTTCATTTTAGAATTTATTAAGAGCAAAGAAAATAAAGAAAATTTTTTTACATGGTATCAATTATTATTACCTTCCGACGAAAAGAACACTTTGATTTAAACGAATTAATATACGAGTAATATTATGCCGTTAACCGCGATTATATTTGTAATATTGTACTTTACCGGACTTTTGTTAACATTACGGCATCCTTATTTCGGAATAGCTACCTATATTTTCGAATGGCACAATCACCCGCCATACATGTGGTGGGGGAGCCATTTACCGGATTTGCGCTGGTCGCTTTTGGTCTCTTTGGTAACACTGATAAGTTTGTTAATTAACTACAAAAAACTAAAGCCGTTAAAAGGTTCCGATTATAAATTGATCTGGTGGCTAGTGGCCCTTACTCTTTGGATGTATTTTATCAGTGCATTTTATGCCGTGGACCCACATCAAAGCTTTAAAAAAGCTGATATTTTCTACAAATTAACCATTCAGGTTTTTTTAATGATGTTTATCCTGCGCGAGGCCAGACATTTTCGCTTTGTGATTTGGGTTATGCTTCTTGGGGTTGCCAATTTCGGCCGTATTGCCTATCAACGTGGTTCAAATCGCAACATCGGTGTCATAGCGCCTAACGCTACCGAAGAAAATGCTGTTTCTGCTCATGTGGCGGCAATGTTACCTTTTTACGGTCTTTATTTTTTGGTTGGACGAACCTGGGAAAAAATAGTAGCTGTTTTATCTGTTCCGTTTCTCATCAATCTCATTGTCTTGGCCAATTCCCGTGCCTCGTTTGTGGCTGTTTTGGTAATCGGACTTTTAGCTCTTATTTGGATTAAGGGCAAATTGCGGTGGCAGGTTTTGCTGGCATTAATCGGGGGAGTTATTTTGGTATTGATGTTGGCTAATGACCAGTTTTGGCAGCGCCAAAAAACCATTGACAATTATCAGGAAGAAGGTTCGGCCATGAGCCGCATTTATTTGTGGAAAGGGGCTATTCGCATGTTTAAGGATCATCCTATGGGAGTAGGTGGTGGAGGTTATCAGGAATTGGCCCAGCAATATGTGCCGGAGTTGGCCGAGATCATGGAAGAGAAGGGGAATAAGACCGTTCACAATACTTTCTTTTTGGTTCTTGTGGAGTGGGGGCTGGTAGGATTAATCATTTTTTTGGGATTTTTAATCCATACGTTTATTATTTTGGGCAGAATTCGCAGAGATAGGGAAAGGGCAACAAGTTATCGATATTATGTGGATGCCATGGCCATTCAGATGGGGCTGATAGGGATTTTAACGGCCGGTATTTTTCATAATCGACTTTACTCGGAAGTGGTGTATTGGTTCGGAGCGTTTGCTGTTGCCCTGCGTAACATTCAAGTAAACGAAATTTATGAAAACGCACAAGAAGAACCGTCGGAAACTCTTGAAGATGGGCCGATCAGCAGTTTAATCAACTAAGGTTTAATCCATGTCAAAGCTTAAAAATATTCTTTTAATCACAACTAATTTCCCACCAAATCCCTCGGTGGGGACCAAGCGCGTTTCAAAAATTTTAAAATATGCGGATCATAAGTCTTACCGCTTTCATGTTCTAACTTTAAAACAATTATACTACGATATTGATTTGGGGGAACAAAGCGGTAATCAACATAAAATTCCGCCGTCGGTTGTTGTTTACCGAACGGATAAATCCGATTTTACCCATATTTTTACCTATTTAAAACAACGTTTGCGTACTTTATTTAAATCCAAGGGAAAATCGGCTTCCCATTCGGACAAAGCCAATAAAAAGATCCAGAGGGCTTCGGCATTTGCCGATCAAAGCGTTTCTTTTCCGCTACGCCTGCTCAATGGATTGCGATCTTTTATTTTCTTTTTCTTTGAATTTCCGGACAAATACATTGGATGGCTACCACATGCCTTAATCGAGGGAAAACGCATTATCGATGCTCAGAATATCGATATTATCATGGCTACGGCTCCGCCTCATTCGGTTTTTATTATTGCTCTGATCCTAAAAAAATTAACGCATCGTAAATTAGTGTTGGATTTTCGCGATCCGTGGGCTATTTCACGCTGGGACTCGGGTAATCCTTTTCGTTACGGTTTGGAACGAATTTTTGAGAGGTTGTGCATTCGAAGCGCGGATCTGGTTTTTTTTGTAACAGCCAAAATGCGTGACGAATATGCTCGTTTATATCATAAGGAAAATACGGATAAATTCAAATTGTTTTTTAACGGATACGACCCGGAGGATTTTCCCGAACAACTCCGGCCTTCTCAAAAATCAGCAGGACAACCCGTACGATTTGTGCATTTGGGTACACTTTACAAACGACGTAATCCGGAACCGTTATTAAAAGCCGTTAAAGCTTTGAAGGATGAAGGGAAGCTACTTCCTTCTCAGGCAGAATTTCTGTTTATCGGTAGTGTAGTTACCGAAGTAAAATTTATTTTTCGACGCGTTAAAGAGCTGGGGGTGGAAGCATTTGTTCGTTTCTTGCCCCCCATTCGATTCGAAGAGAGTATTCGTACAATGTTCGAAGCAGACGTATTATTGCTCATCCAGCCGGATACGGATTTGCAAATTCCCGCTAAATTATTTGAATATATTTACACTCGAAAGCCAATTTTGGCTCTTGCCGAGCCCAATAGCGCTACGCATCAGGTATTGCAAGAAGGTCATCTGGGGATTTTGGCCCCGTCAAAAGATATTGAAGCTATTAAAAAGGCTGTGTTGCAAATGATAGAGAAAAAAGTGGAATTGAATCCGGATTCCGATTACATTAAACGTTTTGACTATCGCTATTATATTAAAGAATTCGAAAAATATTTATATGCATTATAAAATATCTTTTTAAAAACAACCAATGATAATTTAGTAAAACATAAGAGATTGTAATGAAGATAATATTGCTGCTTTTAATTTTAACCGGACAGTGGCTATCAGCCGCTACGAACAATCCACACATTTTAAAACATCCGTTTCCTTACCAGGCTTCTTTTA